>JBHBSX010000110.1:0-4732 GCA_041779175.1 Candidatus Altimarinota bacterium
CATATAATCAGCGCATAAAAATTCTTATGGATACTTTTACTCTTATTTTGCTCGCGATTTTTATTGCAATTATTTTTGGAGTTTTTGCCTTATTGGCAATTCTTTTTTTGCATATTAAAAAATTTCGTGAATTTGCGCCATATATTTTCCCAATTTTTCATGCATTTTTATTGGTGATTTTGGTAATTTCGCTATTTGGTGCATATAAGATTATTACCGCGCCAAATGTGCAATTTGGTGATAATCCTTTTGATATTTCAACAGGAACAAGAAAAGACTTTTAATTTTTAAAAAATATTTTTATGCAAGTTGGTATTGTTGGACTTCCAAATGTTGGTAAATCCACTCTTTTTAACGCTTTGACAAAATCATATGCTGCGGAAGCGGCGAATTTTCCGTTTTGTACTATTGAACCAAATACGGGTATTGTAAATGTCAATGATGATCGTCTCGAACAGATTCGCGCAGTGGTAAATGGTGCCAAAATTATTCCTGCAACGGTTGAATTTGTTGATATTGCTGGGCTTGTGGAAGGGGCGAGCCGTGGGGAGGGGCTTGGAAATAAATTTCTTTCACATATTCGCAATGTGGACGCGGTTTTACAAGTGGTTCGTGCCTTTGATGACAGCAATGTACATCATGTTAATGGTTCTATTGATCCAAAACGCGATATTGAAATTATCAATTTGGAATTGATTTTTGCTGATATTGAAACACTCACAAAGCGAATTGCTGACAATGAGAAAAAAGTTCGTGCGAATGACAAAGAAGCAAAATCTCGTGCTGAAATCTATGCGCGCCTTATGGAACACCTTGAATCTGGGAAAATCGCGTCACTTATGGAAATGACCGATGAAGAAAAAAAGGCAATTGCTGATTTGCATCTTCTCACGGCAAAACCTTTTATTTATGCGGTAAATGTTGCTGAAGATAAACTTGGAACGCCTGAAGCAGAACTTCGTTCTATGATTGGTGTGGAAGATAGTAAAATTCCTGTTTTGCCAATTTCTGCAAAAATCGAAATGGATATGCTCGAACTCTCTGATGAGGAAAAGAAATTTTTTCTAGAAGAAATGGGAATTACCAATAATCCAATGGACGCGATTATCAAGACTTGTTATGATTTGCTCGGACTGCAATATTATTTTACAGCTGGGGAAATCGAAGTACGCGCATGGACAATTAAAAAATGATGGACAGCACCAGAAGCGGCTGGCGTGATTCATACAGATTTTCAGAAAAAATTTATCAAAGCTGATACCGTGAATTGGAAAGATCTAGTAGAACTCGGTGGCTGGGCAGGTGCTCGCGAACACGGAAAGGTGCGTATGGAAGGGAAGGAATATATTGTTCAGGACGGCGATATTATGCTGTTTAAGTTTGGGGCGTAGTTTTTGAAAATCTCTCTTTTGAGGGATTTTTGTGATTTTATTTTTAAAAAATTTATTATGAAAAATATACATTCCTATCAGGAGGTTCGAAAAAAAAATAAATCATGAGAAAAAATTTTACCAAAACAACAATCCAAGACACAAAGAATGATCCTTGGGGGTTTTCTTGGGTAAATCTTGACGGAATAAACTTTTCTTGATCTCATCTATATAATCCGATTTTTTACTCCTCAACATTAATAGAAACAAGTTTTTTTGGTGCTCATTTTTATATTGATAACGGCGAGCAACAAAAAGTTTTTAACAATATCAAATGAATGAAAAATGTAGATTTTCGCAATACAAAAGTTTTTATACGAAAGTCTGCAAATAGTTATACAGAAGATAATCGATGAATTAAAGGATTATTAGACGGCACACAATATAAAAATATTATTACTACTGATGAACAATACAAAACTTTTCTCGAAGAAAAAAATAAACAACAAGAAGAAGAATTAAAAAGCACTTCGGAAGGACAAACTAATAGTTTATTATCTGGTTTTAAAGATCTTGCCACAGAATACCATTTTGAGGAAAAATTTTGGATACGATGCATGGCCCTTATTGCTTTTTATTTACTTTTTCTCTCATCACTTCCTTTGCTTATTTTTTTATATTCATACAGCAATATTATCGTTATACCAACATTTCTATTTTTTTGCCTATATTTACATCTTTTGGAAAACCCAGAAGAAAGTAAAACGGAAAAAATAGAGAAAATTACACCATGGATCATCTTTACAGTCTTTATTTTTCTTGCTTGAATTTGAGTGATTCCAAATATTGAAATTACCGAAAAAACAAATCTTTATATCTATATTTCACCAATCATTATTCTTTTTATTACACTTCTTTATTTTTCTGTCACACAATATTCCAAATCCAAAAAACTTCGAATTGATAATCAAAATAAAATAGCACTCATTCACGGAATGATGGCAATTAAGGCTGATACAACAAATATGAATAAATGAAGATTTTATGATAAAATTGCAGAAATTGTTTTTGATAAAGTTCATCATGATAAAGAAGAGAATCTTCCAATTGATAAAATCATACAAATTATTAAAGCAACAAATTGACAAAAATAATCCGAAATTCGGATTATTTTTAAATCAATAAAAAATCCTATCGTACTTTCTGACAAGAAAAGGGATTTTTGTCAATTCAGATAGGATTCCATAAAACTTGTTCTTGTTCCTGTTTGAACAAGGTTCTTGCAATCACTTCACTTCGGTTCATTTTTGGGCTGTAACCACACCAGAGAATTTTTGTAAAAAAATCTCGAAAAAAATTGTTTATAAAAATGTATTTGTATTTGTATTTTGCAATCTAATTGGCATTGCGATATGGCCACAGGAAGCCACCACGAAGTGATAGACTTATTGTAACATATTTTTTTGTAAAATGCAAAAATTTGAAAATTTTTAAAAAATTTTTGTTTCTCACATCTAAAAAACTCCAATGTCTCACTTTTAATGTTCGTTTATTCTCTTAAGACAAGAATAATCAAGCAAAGTGTGTGGTAAATATAATTTTTTCTAAAAAATTTTCTAAAAATTTAATTACAAAAAATCAAAAACCCATTATGGAAAGAAAGTTCAAACAAGAAAATAATAATACTTTTAGACAAAATATTGCCCATAAAAACTACCAACAAATACAAGTCAAAAATTTTACTAATATATTGACACAAAAATATGAATCTGGTTTTTAAAAAATTTTTTTAAAAATCCCCCATCTTGTAAGGGGGGGGGGGGGGAGGATACATGAAAGCTATGAACAATAATTTATACACGAATTTTTTTGATCACTTCGCCGTATTTTTCATTTTTTGTAGTAAGATTTTTTCCATTAAGGAAAAATCCAGTAAAAGTTACAAAAAATCCAAAAAGTGCAAAAAGCGTATCTGTCCAAGGAAGTGAAAAATTATCACTTTGTGAATCCGCATTAGCAATCTCCTCCTGTGTAAGCACTTTTCCAGGTTCAATTACTGGAGCTTCTGGTGTTTTTTCTGAAATAAAGAAAATAGAGATTAACATCATGGCAATACCAAGACTAGTAATAACACGCTTCCAAATAGCCTTACGAAAAATTCCTGGATCAATAATACCACGCACTAATCCAATAGCAGGAAAAACAAATAATATTGCCACAAGATAGTCTGGCAAATCATAAAAAGCATTATCAAAAAAACTCACATTTACATCTGTTGCATTCCAGCCAAAAACAATAGCAGCAATAAGAATCAATGCAAAAACAACGCGTGTAAGACGAATTTTTTTATCAGAAGGCTTCTGTGCAAGCTTTCCGAGAGTTCCAAGGGCATTCATAAAAATATGAAATTATAAATAAAATCTATAAAATTTTTGATTTAAAATGGCGGAGAGAGGGGGATTCGAACCCCCGGTGCCTTTCAGCACACACCCCTTCCAAGGGTGCACGATCGACCACTCTGACATCTCTCCAGATGAGGTTTAGAGTATTGATTTTTTTTAAAAAATCAAATTTTTTTAAAAAAATCTTAAAATTGCTGATTGCCAAGAAAATTTTTTAAAGTTTTTTGAAAAATCATTGATTTTTTCAGCTTTTTATATAGAATAAAAAATATGGCGAGCAAAAAAAATACAAAAAAAGCACAACAAACATCTCTTCCTTCTATTTCACCAGAAACTCGTGATATGATTATTGGTATTGGTTTTATCACAGTAGCACTATTGGTGTTTTTTTCGACGCAACCAGTAGAAACCACACAAATTATAGCAGAAAATAGCGAAATAATCACCAAAACTGGCGAAATGCCAATACTTGGAAAATATCTTGAAATAGCAGGATTATACCTTTTTGGTGAAGGCTATAGATTTATATTTTCACCCATTCTTGTGGCGCTTGGCGTTATGCTTGTACTCAAGCGAACTTCTTGGAATTCTTTAAAATTATTTTGACTTTTAGGATTTTTTATATCCGTGACGTCACTTATTGGCTGGTATCAAGATTCTCGTTTTGTGAATATTTTTTTCAATATCTATCCAGATATTGAAAGCATGACAGGACCAGCAGTAGCAATTATATTTTTTTTGGTAATATTTTTTGTTTCATTGTATCTGATTTTTCAACTTTCTTATAGAAAAATCCTACAAACTGTTGGAAGTCATGCAAAAAATACTATTTCTCAAATGCGAACAGTATCACAAGAAGATAGTACAGAAGATACTAAACCCATCAAAAAAACTATCAATAAAGCAAAAGCCATAGAAGAAGAATTACAAAATATTCGTCAAGAAAAAGAAGAAAAAGAA
>JBHBSX010000111.1:0-5944 GCA_041779175.1 Candidatus Altimarinota bacterium
AAGATCATGAAATGTTTAATTTTCATATAAATGATTTTCCATTTATTCTTGATGGGAATACAGATGAAATTATTAAAAAGGAGGAAAAATATATGCAAAATGAGCACTTTACTGAAGAAGAAAAAAGAATTTGGAATAATGCTGTTCGTACAAAAAATCATGAAACTATCAAAAAAATTTCAATAGAAAGACAAATAAAACGATTTTTTGAAAATTTTGAGAAAAAACTTATAAATATTATTTATCAAGATTTTCCTGAAATTACTACCAAAAATCCTGAAAAAATCTTGCGACCAGAGTTTATAGACGCGTATAAAATGTCTGTAAACCCGCGATACAACAAGAAACAATTTCATGAAATTCTGAAAAAATATCTTGAAGGCGAGTTTGACGATATTTCCCAGATGAATCAATTTAAAACGCCGAAAAATCAAAAATGGCTCTCGGAAAATCTGAACGAAGAGCAACAAAAAATCTGGCTTTCAAAAAATCGTAAAGAATATAATTTTGAAAAAAATGAAAGTAAAGAAAATTCTTTTGAAAAAGAACGTCAACATCATATTCGTGTAATTAATGACAAAATCCGAGAAATAGGAAGATTAGGTCTTGTTTTTGAGGAATTCACAGGAGAATGATGAGCACATTTAGAGGAACATATTAAAGGTATATTGTATTACGAGGAAGCTTTTATACGATTTCATTGATGAAAACATTTATTTGATGATATTCGTTTTCAGCTTGAAAGCATCAAAAAAATTGATGAACAAGAAAAAATATATAAACAAAATAGTATTGAAAATCGCATTCTCACAAAACATAAAAAAATTATCATTGAACGCGAACAAGATCCGCTTCGTGTCATGATGATGGGAAATTGGGTACAGTGAAGTTGTCTTGCTTTTGAAAGTAGTACATGAAATTATTATTCTACCGCCGCTAATGCTATTGATGCTAATAAGGCAGTTTTTTATCTCTATAATGAAAAAAATGAGCTCCTTGGGCGAGTTCTTACAACTATTTGACAAGATCAAAAACTCACTCGATATAAAATGTATTATGCAAAATTTCCTGAACACTGACTTGATAAGATTTTTGATGATTATATAAAAACATTAGCCGAAAAAATGGATATAGATATTAATGGAGGACAATACGAAGTACAAAATATTGAAAGTGAAGAATGGTATAAAGACGGTGAACAAAGAATATTCCGATAATGCACACAAAAATCTTTTTTTGAAAGACTTTTATTTTCTTAACAACTCTTGTATTTATTATATTTATTTTTTTATTCCAAAATCCATAACCCTATCAACAAAAATACCAAAAAGTATTATTTTTATAAAAAAAATTTTAAAAAACCAAAAAACATCGACAATATATCGGTGTTTTTTTTGATAGTGAAGTTTTACTTGAAATTATTTTTATTTTTTCTTTTCTCATCCCTTATAAGCGGGATTTCTATTTTTATATTTTATAAAAAATAGAAATTATCATCTTTGCTTTTAATTCTTTATAAAAAATTTTTTGTAATATTCTATACATAAAATCTTTATTTATTTAAAAAAAATTGAAAAAATTTTACCACAAAAAACTACCAACACTAAAATTGGTAGTTTTTTAATAAAATAATAAATAAAAAATTAATAAATTTTATTTATTATGGATTTGGACTGGCCTCCGTTACTGTTCCTGAACTTGTTTCTGTATTTGCCTCTGTGGTTGTTCCTGTACTTGATGTTGGAATTGAGGCATTGTCCGAATTCACATTGGAACCATCATTAACTGCCGATTGAGTAGATGTATCAGCACTATTGGTAGTAGTTGTTGTAACTGGAGCTATACTCGGATCATAATCTGTTCCATAAGGATATACCGCACTTGCACTCATAATTACTGGTTGTTCCCCCTTGTAATACCTTGGTCTATCATATAATGGAAAAAATAATTTTTCTGCTGGTTCTAGATTCATATCCGCAACCTGTCCGCTTGCTTTTTCAGAATAATCAATTCACCACATATCAAATACTGGTCTCATATCTTTATTAATAACCTTTGAGGACGTTATGAGCATAAAGTCATTTCCATTTGACTTATTTGCCTCATCTCTTGAATAAGAATCCATTCATAATTTTGTTTTTGTTTCATTCCATTTTGCATCATTTCATTTATTGGCATGAAATTCTCTCATCATAATATTAAGCATTGAGAACAATTCATAACCCGTGTCCATTTTATCCATATTATAATATTTTGCATATGATGCCAATTGAATGTAAAAATTATATCTCGGATTATTATCATCATATGGTCAAGTTTTTGTCCAAATCTTATCTTTCATATACTGTTTTGGATTTGCTTGAGCAAAAGATTCTTTTATCAACTTAAAGGAAGTAATTTCTTTGGTTGTTCTATCTCTATCAGGTGGGTTTCGCATCATTGATTCAACGGAAGTTTGAGTTTCATTATAGTTTTGCATCATTGAATATGGATAGTATTGATTTGAAACCTCAAGACTTTTTTCTCCATAAATATTGAGCATTGTATTTTGCAAATTATGCCCAATTTCATGACCATCTCACCAACCAACCGTTACTGGCCCTGATGTATCATATGGATGCCCCGAACATAATCCCCCACAATATGCAACCGTATCAGATACTGCATGCTGAACATTTTCAGGTGAATTGTGTGTCGCTGATTCACAGTCAATACCAAATTCATTACAATAAGCCTTTACCTTATCGGAAGGAATCAAATTAACGCCATCCTGATACCCAGCTACTGTGTAAATATTTTTGATCAAATATGTCCATATATCCTCCAAAAATTTTTCTGTATCTCAATTATATCTTGTATCTTCCACTGCTTTTTTCCAATTTTCCATTCTAGAATGTATAACCAAGAAATCTGTAGCTACTACTACCCACTCTGCTTTGGTATTTTCCAAATCAGACACAAATTTGGCTATTTCTGCCGAATCTCCTGGATTTTGAATGGTAGGATGAGTTCCTGCTCATTCTACTGTGAAAGTAAGATTTTTTTCTTCACTTATTTTTGGCATCTGAAAATACAAAGGCCCACCATATGGATTTGAAAGTGTAATACTTTCTCAAGCCTTGATATTTATTTTTGGCGTTGATATAAATGCAGGCCTATTGTATTCTCATTCATTGTAGATTCTTGTAGTATCACGAATGGTATTTATATAGACACTTGCACTCACATCAGAAAAAGAATCTGTACGAGTTATAGTTATGGTTTTTCATGGCCAAACATACACTCAAGGCGCATAATCTTTTTTGATATTTTTGGCAACTAATTGTATATTTTGTGTTTCTATATACGGCGTCTCCGTATTTGAAATTCCGTTATTAACCGGTTCTTTGAGATAATTAGTTACAAAATTTCCCAAATTTTTTTCCACGGTTGTTGCGTCTCTATTGTTATAAACAGTTGAATTGGCGAAAAATGCCTTATACCAATTTGCCTCATCACTGTGCTTGCTTACAGGATATGATAATTCTTCACGATATTTATCTCATAATAAAACCGCCAATTTTTGCAATGAAATTTCCTCATTTGCAAATAATTTTGTCGCTTGCGCGTCCAATCATCTCAATCTATTTCTCAATGCATCAATCTCATCACGAAATTCAGTTTTCAGAGTTTGATTATTACAATCCCTTACTGATAAATAATTGAGTCTATCACATTCTGTTACCCACCCTTTGCTGAATCCATTGGAATCAATTTTATTTATTATTTCAAGAAATTTTTCTTCTTGAGTCTCTGTTGACGTTAGATCGCCCGCATTGATCTGATCTTGTCTAAAATAATTTCCATTTGTTTCAACACCAACATCAAAATGCTGCAAAGTTGTCGTTGTACATGGCTTTGTATCCCAACTATCAGCTATATACATAACTGAAATTGCTTTTTCTTTTAGTGTTTCAAGAATTTCTTTTTGAATATTATTATTACAATTTTGTCCCATTATCACAAGACTTATGTCATCAGCAATACAGGATTTCAAATTATTTCATTCACAATTTTCAAGCACGGTAGCGTTTGAAAAATTTTCTTTTACAAAATCAAGAGTTGCTTTCTTTTTCTTTCAAGCATCTACATTTGTAATAATATTTGTAACAATAATTTTTGGATTTGAGGCATTTTTTGTCAAATAATTTATAGTATTGATGGTTGCTTGTTGCATCTGATCATTCGTCTTTCAATCTTTTATTGACCAAAAAGGATTATCTCAAAGCAATACCACTCTTTGTTGATTCTCAAGTTCTCCACCAATACCAAGAGTAGCCCTTAGGGCTGCTTTATTTCATACAAAAATTGGTTTTAAATATCCATCCACATCAGTATGTGAAAATATTTTTGCATGCCTGCTTGTTTCCCAGGTTATTTCAGTAAGGCTATCCACTTTCTTTTCTCCATTCTCATCCAAATTAAAAATCTCTTTCTTAATATCAATCAATTTCTTCTTTTCTCCTTGGATAAATTTTTTCATTTCATCAATCAGCTCTTCTTTTGTTACACCTGAACTGTCTCAACTTGATAATGCTTTTTTCATTCTTTCATTTTCTGGCTGTTGATTATCTGATCCTGGAGCCTGATTATCTGGATTTTGATTGTCTGGAATCTGATTATCTGATCCTGGAGTCTGGTTATCTGGAGTCTTGTTATCTGGAGCCTGATTATCTGGATTTTGATTGTCTGGAATCTGATTATCTGGAACCTGATTATCTGGAACCTGATTATCTGATCATGGAGTTTGATTGTCTGGAGTTTGACTATTTGATGGTATATTATTATTTTTCTTATTTACCACCCAATAACCTGATCCACCACCACTACTCATTCCACCATAAACATTCACAAGAGGCTCATTGGATATTGTCACTTCTTTTGATTTTAATTTTTCAGAATTTTTTAAAATATTTTCATATGAAACAAGATTTGTGCCTTGGGGCAATAATCCATTCAATGGTATTACAACATCTCATTCATTATCACAATTTTGTGAAAAAATATTTTTGCCATTAGAAAAAATCAGCAATTGTGATCATTTTTCAGCGCAATACGCTGTTATAGCAATATTTTTATCTTCTGCATTTTCTGTTATTTTTATTTCAGAAAAAATCCTTTCTTGAGAATTTTTTGAATAATTATTTATAATACACGAAGATATTTTAAAGGCTTCTCATCTGCTCAATAAATCATTTGGTCTGAATTTTTCTAGCTTAGAGATACAACCCAAAGTAATTCATTTCTTTATTGGCTCCACAAAAGACTCATCTATTGCATCTTCATCCTGATAAACATAAGAATCAGCATCAATATCAGTTTTGTCATTAAAAAATATTTTCGCAGCCTCTCAACGAGTGATATTTTTATCTGGAAAAAATAATCCAGCATTTCCCGATAAAATGCCCTTATGAAAAGCATTTTCTATATAGTGACACAAGTCTCATAACTCATTGTTTACATCACGAAAAATACCCCCATTACAAGTGTGTGTATTATTGCTTTGTGAAATATTCACAGCAAGTTTAGCTATTTCTGCACGAGTCATAAAATCCTGAACTCTATAATCAGAATTTTTCAAAATTATATTTTTATCCACAAGGATATTTGCATACTCATTAAACTCTTCAACATTTGCCGTTGTTTTGTGTATTAATGAAACAAAAAGTAGAAAAAATAATAACAAAAATCAATTTTTCATAAATTTTTTAAAAAATAATAATCACATAAAAGCATATCTTATTTTGTTTAAAAAGTCAAAATATATCCCATTCTGTGAGCATAAGGATTTGCTTTTTTTATAAAAATATTTATAACTCAAATTCTAAAACTTCATTCAGCTATTTTCCCATAATACACATAAAAATTGTTATGCTTTGCAACTTGAAAATATTTTAAAAAAAAT
>JBHBSX010000112.1:0-10526 GCA_041779175.1 Candidatus Altimarinota bacterium
AAAAAATATTTTTTGCAAGTGAATTTTTTAAAAAAAGGGGCAAATCTTTGTATAAAAGGAGCAAATATGATATTATTTTTGAAAATAATTTTATCCTTATGTCTGAAAATTTACCAAATAATAATCTAAATAATTCTCCAACTCCAACCCCAGCCCCAATGCCTCAGGAGAATGTTGCAGCAAATCCTGTCGTTACACAAACAAATTTTTTAAATGGCACGGAAACAGTACAAAAAGACGCTCTTTATGCTGATTTATTTCAACAGAATTGAAGTGGGGATACAAAAGAAAAGGAAGTTGCAAAACGATCGCCGCTTGAAATTGTCAAAATGGTTATGAGCGTTGTTATGCCAATTACAATTGTATTAGCACTTGGTGCTGGCGTATATGCTACTATTAAAGGACAGGAAGATAATTCAATGGCAGAGAATTTTCCATTTTTATGTGGAATTCTTACTTCTTGAATTCAAACAGATAATCCTTCATATGAATGTCAAGCGGCAGCATTTATTCAAAGTGATCAAGAACAAAAAAAGGCTCAATTAGAAAAAATAATCGTTGAACAATTGGCATTGTACCTTCCTCTTAAAATAGCAAGTACAATAACTGAAGAGACTGCATCGGGTGCAACCACATTAGCAGAATCGACAGCAGAATGAGTTTTTGCAAAAAAAATTTTTTCAGAAAAAGTAAATGCAAATGAGATAATTGCTCAATTTGAAAAAATAAGAAAGTCAGCACAATCTCCAAATCTTGCAAATATTGTTTGTAATCAAATAGAATTGGCACAATGAAGTAATCTTACGGTACATTGTGATGTGTATGGGGGGGAAATTGGTGCTATAGATACTCGGGCTCTGGGTTCCTCAAGAATTGAAGCAATACGCTTTATTGAGAGACTTTCCGATGCTCAATCGAGTCGTTTCTTACTTGAAACACCACCCACAACTCTCTCTGTGGAGGAAATAGACAAAGAAGATCCATATGCATCTTATTATAAAACAAAAACAACAGTTGTTCTCACAATGAAATACCTTCCTCTTCAAACTCAAATTTAATTAAAAAATTTTTATGGCAAATAATACTTCAGCTCAAGAACAGCTAAAATATACAGTTGGTTTGCAAGTAGGTCTAACTGTTTTGGCTGTTATCTTTACAATGCTCTATACTCTTCCAAAAATGGAGGCAACAAGCCTGCAAATAGAGGCAGCTAATCAAGCTATTACTGCTCATGATGAGATATTGAATAATGGTATCTCTTATGACGCCCTTCCTTCAGTGATTGCGAATATGGAAAACACTGTGGAATTATCTGAACTGGTTACAAAAAATGGTGAAAAGATTATACCTTTTCTTGTAAAAACAGATCCATCTAAAACATATTCTGATTGGCTTACAGATGTTATGAATACAAGCGAGGATGATCGTATTCGCATTATGGATGCTCAATCAAAAATAAATTCTATTATTCCTACATTAAGTCCATTATCGAGAAATCAGACTATAAAAAGTGTTACTCTTCGTGATTATGTTACATTTGTTGAAAAAATTCTTTTGAGCAACAATGGTATAACAAGTTTTTCTCCTATTGGAATTTCAGGTGTGACATATCAAGAAACTGAAGAGGGTGGATTGGCTCATCCAGTGGGGGTTTTTACAACAGATATTGAACTAGAGACAAATAATGCAAATATAATAAAATTATTGAATCTTGTTAGCTCACTTGGGGATCCTTCTGTGTTATCAGAAAAAGATATTTCTTCAAATCCACCAGCAATCATGAGTAATCCACTTGTGACTATAGAATCATTGAATTTAGAAAAGGTACCCGATTCAGATAATCCTTCCATAAAAAATACAGGGAATATCGTTTTGAATTTTTATGTTCGAGGCTCATCATCAACGGACAGAGATTATTTGATTGAGGCTTTTAATAAAAGAAAAAATGCTCTCGCAAGAGAAATTGGTGTTAAAATAGAGGAATGTAAAGCAAATTCTTCTTGTGTCTCTCTTGATGCATTGCAGAATGTTCAGAAAAAATTTTTGCAATTTGATGATTCGCTTGCGAAAATTCTTCAAGAACAATCTGAGAATACCATTGAGGTGACTTATATTATTGCGCAGCAAATCTCATTGCTGCAATCACTTCGCAGTGAATTTGAAAATATTAAATAAAAATTATGTTAGTTTCCGCATCAGTTGCACAACTTAAAGAGCTTATTTATAAGTGAGAAAATATTGCTGAAATTTGTAATCTTGTGATTATTGGAGCAGTTGAGATGGGGAGTTCAGATATTCATATTGAACCCCTTTCTCATATTATTAGAATTCGCTATCGTGTTGATGGTCAACTTCGTGAAATTTTAGAATATCAGCCATTTCTTCATCAGCAAATCGTGGCTCGTTTTAAGATTATGTCGAATCTTAAAATCGATGAAGCTCGTATTCCACAGGATGGTCGTCTTTCTACAACTATTAATTCTAAAGCATTGGATCTTCGTGTTTCTACTCTTCCAACTGTTCATGGAGAAAAAATTGTGATGCGTATTGTGGATAAATCAAAATCTATTCCAGATCTGGATCAGCTCGGTATTGAAGGAAACAATCGTCGTCTTCTTGAAAAGGGTCTTGCCCTTCCAAATGGAATTATTATTACATCAGGACCAACAGGTTCTGGTAAGTCAACAACACTATACTCTTGTCTTTCTCGTCTCAATAAGCCAGATGTAAATATCATGACGCTTGAGGATCCAGTGGAAAATCAAATTGATGGACTCAATCAATCACAAGTATTTCCAAGTATTGGATATTCTTTTGCTAGTGGTCTTCGTACAGCACTCCGTCAGGATCCTGATATTATTATGGTGGGGGAAATTCGTGATCATGAAACCATTAATATTGCAATTGAAGCTGCTCTTACAGGTCACTTGGTGGTATCGACTATCCATACCAATTCGGCAGCTGAAACTATCACTCGTATTATTAATATGGGAATTCAGCCATTTCTACTACCAGCCTCAATTAATGCAATTATCGCCCAGCGTTTGATTCGTCGTGTGTGTCCACATTGTCGTAAGGCAGTTGGACTCAAGGATTTAGCTCCAGAACTTCGTCAATCAGTAGAAAAGGCTATTAAGCGTACTGATAAAAATGAACTTCTTACTCGTATTTCTAATGAAATCTTACAAAATCCTCAATTTTATGAGGCAGTTGGTTGTGAAAAGTGTGATAATATGGGTTATAAGGGGCGTGTCGGTATTTATGAAATTCTTGAAATTACTCATAATATCAAAAAAATGATTATTGATGGTGCCTCGGCAACAATGATCAATGAAGTAGCAATTCAGGATGGAATGATATCACTTGAGCAGGATGGTATTATCAAGGCTTTAAATGGCATTACAACTCTTGAAGAAGTATATGCAGCAGCAAAGGAAAATGCTTAAAATATTTTCCTATCATTTTCAGATTTTTTAAAAAATTTTCTGAAAATGATGATAGAATATTTTATAAATATTTCTTTTTTATAAATTTTGAAAAAATAAACATAAATAACAATTATGACTACAGATACAAATCAAAATCTCATTATTCTTGATGTTGAGGAAACAATTGACGTTCAAGAATCGAAGTCATTTTTTCAGCGAATTCTTGAAGGAGTTACGCCAAAGTCTCGTATTACACTTCGCGAAAAAGTGGTATTTTTTCGAATTATGGCAACTATGACCAATGCGAGTATGACGGTTCTCAAGAGTCTTACAGCACTCCGTCGTCAGGAAAAAACAAAAAAAATGCAAAAATTTTATGATTATGTAATTGAACAGGTTCAATCTGGTAAGACGCTTAATGAATCACTTCGATCATATGGAGATAATTTTTCTGATGCGGAATGTTCTATTATTGAGGCAGGGGAGCGTACTGGTAAGCTTAATCAAGGACTTTTGCAGGTTGCTGATCAGGTAGAAAAAATGGATTCCATTTCCCGTAAGCTTAAGGGTGCTATGACTTATCCTATAGTTCTTATTGGTGGTATGATTGTGGTTGTAGCGGTTTTGATGGTAAAAGTAATTCCATCACTTTTGCAATTCTTTGGAGATCCAGAGACGCTTCCAAGTGCAACAAAAGCTATTATGGCAGTGAGTGATTTTTTTGCATCATATTGGCTTATTGCACTTATTGCACTTATTTCTCTTTTTATTTTTTATAAAATTTGGAAAAAAACAGCAGAAGGAAAATATATTAATGACAAAATGATTCTCAAAATGCCTATTGCTGGTCCTATTGTAAAAAAAGTAATTCTTTCTCGTTTTTCACGAGTGTTTTCCAATCTTATTGGTTCTGGTGTAGCTATTGTGGAGGCTATTCGTATTGTGTCTTCAGCAGTTGGTAATGAGGTGTATCGTCAGCGTATTTTACTTCTTCGTCAGGATATTAAATCTGGTAAAAAAATGGCAGAGTCCCTTGAAGATGATCCAATGTTTCCGGAACTTCTTGTGGCTATGCTCCGTGTTGGTGAAGAAACAGCACAAATTGGGCAAACAGTAGTAAAAATTGCAGATTTTTATGATGAAGAAGTGGATATTGCTATTGGAAGTATTCAGAAACTTATTGAGCCTATCATACTTGTTGTTATGGGTTGAGTTATTGCATTGATTGCGGTTGGTGTGATGCAGCCAATGATGAATATGGCTGGAAGTATTGGTGCATAAAAAATCTCTCGTTTTTGAGAGATTTTTTTAAAACAAATTTTTTTTCATAAATTTTCCCCATTCAGTGGCATCAATACGAGTATCACTACAAAAAATACGAGCTTGAGGATTGATACTCAGAGTATTTCCAATCAATGAATTGAGTCGTCAGAGAACAATAGGCTTGCTATATATCTCAAAACTATTATTCATACCAATGGTTTTGGCCAAAAAGTGTGGATCTGTTGGTGGATCAAATGGAATTTTTGCAATAACAATGCTATCACTTTTTTCAAGAATTTTACTTTCATCTCGCCAAGTATCTATCAGCCCAATAAGTACTGATTTTTTTTCATTTTCTTTCAGAAAATAATGCTTCATTTTTGACTTTCCACCTGATATTCATTGCATAAAAACGTCAATATTTTCATCTTTTATACTCATTCATAATTCACGAATATGTTTCATGCTGGTTGTAAGAATGAGAATTTTATTGCCAGCAAGTGTTTTTCAAGGTTTTTCAAATTGTGTGATTTGTGATTTTTTTTCTCAAAAAATTTCAGGAAGTTTTACATATTCAAATTCATTTTCCAAGAATTTTTCAGTTCATTCAGAAAGTAGATGAAAACCATAACCAATGGAATTTTTAAAATATTTTTCTGTATATGGTAAAATATTTTTTGAAATAAATTGTACAGTAGCTTGATCATTGACAATAGTGAGAATAGCTCCAAGATTTGGCATTTCTATAGTTTGAAAAGCAAAAATTTCAGTGACTTCGTCAATAATTTTTTTAGCGAGAATTTTTTCGGATCGAGTATTGAGAACAAGACTATTTTTAAAATCTCAAAACACTTCAAAAAGTCCACGATTTGCCATAGAAAGCCAGGTGCAACCTCGGCACCACAGCGCATTTTGTGTGAAAAAATAGGTTTCGCCATATTTTCCAGGTGGCACAATATTCTCTCCATTTGGTCGATTTGGTGTTGAAAGATATACAGATTCAATAGCACGAAGTATATCTATCAATGCGGTTTTGTGAGGATTATTGAGTGTTTCAATATTTGCAATCAATTTTTCAAAAGAAATTTCCGTGGAAATACCCTTACGAATAGTATTTTCCATAAGAAGAATATCGCGAAAAATCATTTTTCTTTCAGGATTTTTCGAAATATTTTTATTAAAAACTTCAATAATAATATCAGAATTTTTCAAATTTTTTTCCTGATTTTCTAGAAAAATATTTGTTTCATTTTCTTGAAGTCGAAAATTTTCCAACCAATCAAATTCTTGTCCATAATATTTGAGTTCATTTACCAGTCCAGTTTTTGTATCTGTAAGCCAAAAAAGCATTTTGATAAGAAAAATAAAATATTTTCTCTCAATATTTTTGTCTTGTAAAATTTTTTTAAAAATTTCTTCAGAGGCAATAAATTGATAAAATTCATAACGAAAATGAACACTCAAAGCAGAATTTTCCAAAATTTTCTGCAATAATTCTCCAGTTTTTTTATTGCTGGTGACAATTTGCAGTTTGTGATATTTTTTTGCAATATTTTCCAAAAATTCTTTTTCTGAATTATTTTCCAATGAAAAAATTTGGAATTCATCTTGAGATACGGAATGTGTCGTATTTTCTTCGGGAATATTATTGTGATTTTTTTCAAAAATTTTTTGATTTTGAAAAAAATCTTCCAAAAATCAGATTGTTTCTTGTGTTTTTCAAGAAAAATTTTTTAAAAAATTGAGCGGAGAATTGCCTGTATAGACAAATTTTTCAAAAATTTCTTTTTTTATTCCTTCAAGAGAATGAATGATTTCAAGATATTTGACGAATAAATCCGCAGCAATCCAAGTATCAGTGAGCGCTCGATGTTCTTCGCCGCGTTTTTGTATGCCATAAAAATCTGCAAGAAAGCCAAGATTGAGGCTTTCCGCGTCTTGTGAAAGAATTTCAGAAAGTTCAAAAGTATCAAGAACTTTGTGATGAGTGAGATCAATTCCATGAGTTGCCAACATGGAAATATCAAAAAGCACATTATGCCCGAGAATTACAGTATCTTGTCCGATAAAGTCTGCAACTTTTTCCTGAATATCATGCCAAGACGATTTTCACACCAGCATAGAATCTGTGATATGCGTGATAAGTGAAATCTCTTCTTCGAGTGGTCGTCCGGGATTGACGAGCATACTTCGTTCTGTGGCGTCCGTGATTTGAAATGCAGAACCATCAAAATCAATAGAAAATTTGATGGCGGCAATCTCTATAATAGTATCTGTGTGTGGATCAAGTCCAGTAGTTTCGAGGTCGAGAGCGACAAATTGAAGGGAATTTTTCATAAAATCAGTATATGGATTTTTTAAAAATGTCGAGAGTTTTTTGAAATTTTTTTAAAAAATTTTTGAAAAATACAATGATAATTCAAAATAAATATATTGAAGAAAAAATAAAAAATCCCTGAAAAATTCAGAGATTTTTTATAATTAACGTCCCATACGATTACGAAGAAAAGCAGGAATTTCCATATCATTTTGAGGATTTGGCATGGTTGGTTGAGTTGTTTGTTGTGGTTGTTGAGTTGCAGAATTTGGTTGAGCAACTGGACGAGGAGTTGGATTTGAAGTTGTATTTGCTGTTGGAGTGTGACGGAAAGAAGTTGTTTCTGCGGTATTTTGAGAAACAGTATTATTTCCAACTGGAGGAACTCCACCAAAGATACGACTTTGTCCGAATCCACCACGAGATGTGGTTGCAAGTTGTGCATTAGTTTCTTCTGAGAATCCTGTAGCAATTACTGTGATTTTGATTTCACCAGTGTATGCATCGTCAATAGAAGTACCGAAAATAATATTCGCATTTGGATCACAAGATTCTGTAATCATACGAGACGCTTCATCTACTTCGAACATTGAAAGATCAGTTCCACCTGTGATATTGAGAAGAAGTCCTTTAGCACCATTGATAGAAAGTTCAAGAAGTGGAGATTCAATAGCAGCACGAGCAGCGTCGATGGCACGATTTTCACCACTTCCATAACCAATACCCATAAGCGCAGAACCAGCGTTTTCCATAACAGAACGAACATCAGCGAAGTCTACATTGATAAGACCAGGACGAGTGATGAGATCAGAAACACCCTGTACACCGTTTGTAAGAATATCGTCAGCAACAGAGAATGCTTCCATGAGAGGAGTTTTTTTGTCGATAATTGTGAGGATTTTATCGTTTGGAATAGTGATAAGTGTATCAACTTTTTCACGAAGATGATTGAATCCTTCATATGCTTGAGAAGTACGACGAGCACCTTCAAAAGAAAATGGTTTTGTTACCACACCAACTACAAGCGCACCAAGTGATTTGGCAAGTTCAGCAACTACTGGAGCAGCACCTGTACCAGTACCACCACCAAGTCCACAAGTTACGAATACCATATCAGCACCAGCAAGTGCATTTTTGATTTCTTCGCTTGATTCTTCAGCAGATTTTTTACCAATATCTGGATTGGCACCCGCACCAAGTCCGCGAGTAGTAGCGCGACCGATATTGATCTTTGTTTTTGCTTTTGAAGTGAAAAGTGCCTGAGCATCAGTATTGATAGCAATAAATTCAATTCCTTCAACACCAGCATCAATCATGCGATTTACCGCGTTGTTACCAGCACCACCAACACCAACAACTTTGATATTAGCAACTGGAGAGATATTTCCCATATCGATTTCTACACCGCTTCCATATGGTTTTCTCATGTGAGCTGGTTGAGCTGGAGCAGGTGGATTGAGATTATTTTTAAGAAGTTCTTTGAGGCGATCTGTATTAGCCATAAATAGAGAGTTAGATTTTTAGAAGATTTATATGAATTTTTGAAAAATGAAACAATTCATATTCAATAATTCTGATTATTTTTCTATAATTTTAGAATTATAAAACAAAATAATAAGAAAAAGATAAGATTTTAAAATTTTTAAAATCTTTTATGGAATGATTCTTTTAAAAAATTTTTTCAAAGAAAGAATCATTCCTTTTGGATTAAAATTGATTTTGATTTTTCTTTGGTGATTTATTCCGTATTTTTGAATAAGGAGCATATTACCAATCACAGCTGTATACATAGGATCGCTGATAGAAGTTCCAGAAATAGATTCTACATTATCAGGGACACCAATGTTAGAGGGGAGGCGCATGTAATTGCGTGCAAGATCTGTGAGGCCACGAGTTTTGGCTCCACCACCTACAAGAATACTTCCTTCTGGGAGCATTCCATCGCGTCCAACTTTTTTCAATTCCATAACAACGTGATGAAAAATTTCTTCATAACGTGCACGAATAATTTCATTGAGAAAGCGACGAGAAACAGTCATGGTATCAATGCTTGAGATTTGGGAAAGATCAATATCTTCATCATAATCTTCACTTTCACCAGCACCAAAATTGAGATCACCGTATTCAAGTTTGAGTTTTTCAGCAGTATCAATAGAAATACGAAGTCCAAGTGCCACATCGCTGGTTACAAGTTCTCCACCAATAGGAATAACCGCACCATAAATCAAGGCACCTTCTTCATAAACTGCCATATTTGTTGTGCTGGCACCAATATCAAGAATAACAACACCAAGCTCTTTTTGGCGACGAGAAAGTGTTGATTCTCCAACGGCAAGAAGATTAGGAAAAGTATCAGCAATTTCTACACCAACATCATATACACCTTTGTTGATATTTGCGAGAATATTAGTACTTATAGACATAATATGTGAGCGAACTTCAAGTTTTTTTCCGCTCATTCCTACTGGATTCTTGATTCCATTTTCAAGATCAAGTCCAAAACTTTCAGGAACAACCTTCAAAACCGTACGATTCATGAGGTCAACACCGTTTTGACTCATATCAAGAGCGCGTTGCACATCATCTTCAGTAACTTCAACTCCAGAAACTGGTACGATTCCAGTCTTTTGATTCACTTCAATATGCACGCCAGAAAGGCCAAGACAAACTTCTGACACTTGTTCTCCTGTCATTTTTTCAGCTTCACCAAGAGCCTGATCAAGATTTGTTTTGAATTCCTCCATATCAAGGATATTTCCTTTGCGGATTCCGCGAGATTCAGCCACACCAACACCAAGAATTCTTAGTTGATTATTTTCATCCCATTCACCGATTACTGCTTTGATTTTTGCACTCCCGACATCTATGGCTACAAATTGTTCACCAGTCATCATAAAAGATTAAATTAACGAATTATAGTATGTATAAAATTTTTGCTCTGGAAAAAACCTTTCCAATAGCGTTTTTTGTTTTTGTTTGAATTTTTGTACTTTGTTATTATATAGCATATTTAGCATTTTGCAATTTACTTTTATGTGGTTTCGTATACGATAATTGTACGAGAAAAATTTGAAAAAAATGTTTTTTTTGTTATTATAGGCAATATTTTGTGTGAAAAACTTTTTTATAAGAAATTTTCTTGAGTGAAAATTTTTCAAAAAATTTATTTTTATTGCAAATTTTTGTAAATACTAATGCAATTTTTTGCAATAGTATTATTTTTTACTTTTCATATGTTAAAAACTTTTTATATAAAAACCTTTGGTTGTCAGATGAATTATGCTGACAGTGAAAAAATCAATATGATTCTTCTTTCGGCTGGACTTCGAAAAGTTATTGATCCTGTTAAGGCAGATGTTATTATTCTCAATACTTGTAGTGTTCGTCAAAAGGGCGAAGATCGCGTGTTTGGTTTTATCAATGAAATCAAAAGATTTCACAAAAAACAAGCCAAAGAAACCTGAACTGAAGCCAAAAACACGCTTTTTGCTGTAACGGGTTGTATGGTTCGCAAGTCA
>JBHBSX010000113.1:0-3255 GCA_041779175.1 Candidatus Altimarinota bacterium
AATTTTTTTATATTTTTATGAATATGTATTTTTATTTTTGGAAATAAAAATATTTTTGCTTGCTCCGTTCCGCCTGATATTCTTCATGAATTTCGCATCAATACAACACAAAATCCTGTAACCATAGACTATTCACTTCATACTTGGGATAATCTCAAAACTCAAGTTATACAAGAATTGGAAAACAATTCACAAGCAAGTCTTGAAAAAAATCTTGAAAAAATTTTGCAGGAAAATATTCTTATTCATACAAAAATAGAACAAAATCAACATCCAGTTACTCTTGATTTTATCAGCGGAAGTCTCATTGTAGACAATATATATCAAACCGGAAGCTATCTGCCAAATCCCATTCTGCATGCTACTTATACCACCAATATTTACATAGACAGCGAACAACTTCAGGATTTTTCTCTACATTTTTCAAAAAATACTTTTCAAAAAATTTCACCACTGATTCATCCATATCTCACCACTGATATTCAAAATCAACAAAAAATAAGCGATAGCTATGTACTCAATCAAAATGGGAAAATATTTGATTTATACGGCGATTTTGTTATAAAAATACAAAATCAAGAAGGAGATATGGAAAACACTTTTTCTCTTATTTTTGGAAAAATGTCAGAAGATTTTGATAATCCCAATACACCAAAAACATCATCCATATCACAAAGCAACTGAATATCATCAATTCCGAATCAAACCAATATAAATATATTTGCTCCACTAGAAACTCTCAAAATATTTTTTGATAAAAATATCTCTGTTGGTTTACAAATTTTTGGGATTTTTATAGCATTATTATCTGGAATGCTTCATGGATTATTACCATGACACTCCAAAACTCTGCTCATTGCACATATTTCAAGCTGATGAAATATGCGGAAAAGGGATATTTTCAATATTATTGCCAGCGTTACCATTTCTCATACACTTTTTATTTTTATTATTTCACTGATTATAATTGGGTTTGAAAAATGAACTGGCTCTTCAATTGTCACTGTTGGAAAAATAAGCTCGATTTTGTATATAATTTTTGGAATATTTTTCATATTTCTTGGCGTCAATTCTCTAAAAAAATTTCAAAAAAATCACATATTTCACAAAAATAATTCTCTACAATCATGTGATTGTTGTAAACCTAAAAGCGCCAAACAAACCACTTTGGTATGATTTCTTGCCTGATTAAATCCTTGTGTTGATGCCATTGTTTTGTTTATTTTTGCACTTTCAATAGGAAATGCGATGTTTGCAAGTTTTTTGATTATTGCTTTTTCTATTGGTATTGGACTTATGTTGTGAATTTTGGCGTATTTTCTTCATGCTGGAAAAAATTTTTTGCAAAAAAGAAATGAGCAAAAAATACAAAAATTTTCATTGTACACCACTATTATTCTAGGAGGAATGCTTATTCTGATTTGAATATTTCACTTTTTATAATACCACATTTTGTGGTATTATTTTTTTGATACATTATTTTTAGAAAAATTTTTTTAATATAAAATAACCATTTTAAAAAGATATTTTCAGCTCAAATAAAATTTTTCAAAAAAAATTTAAAAAACATTGAGGAGGAAATTTTTTAAAAATTTTTTGAAAAATTGACAAAAAAGAAAAATAATTTTTATTTGCTTTTTTGTTTTTTTTACATATACTCGACGGACAATTTCTTTTGAAATATTTCTTTTGAAATATTTATTGACTATATTTATAAGAAAAAGAAAGTTCTCGCATTATGCGTTTTTGAGGCCTTTGGCCATTTTTTGAGAGATTGTTTTTATTTTTTATGCCAAATATTGGCTATTTTTCATTATGCAATTTTCTAATTTTGCTCTTCGTCGGGAGATTATTTCAGCCTTGGAAAAAATGGGCTATAAAGAAGCCACAACGGTTCAGGCTCAAGTAATTCCTCTCGCGCTTGATAACAAAAATCTTGTAGTACAATCAGCGACAGGATCAGGAAAAACTGGTGCTTTTGTAATTCCAGCACTTAACAATATTGAAGGTCGCAATCGCAAGGCTCAAGTTTTGATTCTTGAACCAACTCGCGAACTTGCTATGCAAACACGAGAAGAAGTTTTTAAAATTTCTCGTGATATGCGTATGGGATCTATTGCGGTTTTTGGTGGTTTTCCAATTCGCAAACAAATCGAAGAACTCAAAAAATGACCTCAAGTAATTATCGCTACACCGGGTCGCCTTATGGATCTGATGGAACGTGGTGCTATAGATATTTCTGCAGTTGAAACATTTATCATTGATGAAGTGGATCAAATGATGGACATGGGATTTTCAAAGGCGGTTATTGAAATATGGAAGGCACTTCCAGCACTCAAGCAAACCATGACTTTTTCTGCAACATATACAAAACAAATCATGAATATGCTTGATGATAATATCGAAGGTGGCTATGAATCTTTGATTCTTTCTCAAACACCAACAGTAGATACTATCAATCATGTATTTATGCGAGTGGGCGCTCGTGACAAATACACTATGCTCAAAAATATTTTGGAAAAATATCCAGATGATAAGGTAATGATTTTTACTG
Source organism: Candidatus Altimarinota bacterium (assembly GCA_041779175.1). Classification (GTDB taxonomy): domain Bacteria; phylum Patescibacteriota; class Gracilibacteria; order BD1-5; family UBA2023; genus GN02-873. The sequence goes on from JBHBSX010000113.1 coordinate 2,555, forward strand.
CTCGTAAACACGAAACAGAAGAATTGGAGCGTTATCTGTATCGTGACGGATTTGACGCGGCGTATATTCACGGAGACATGTTCCAGAGAGATCGTGTTCGCGCGCTTCGTGCTTTCAAAGAAGGGAAAACTCGTATTTTTATCGGAACAGATGTAGCGTCTCGCGGACTCAATCTCAACAATATTGATCTTGTAATCAATTATCACGTTCCAAATGATCCAGAAGCCTATATTCACCGAATTGGTCGTACTGGTCGTGCTGGTGCTGACGGTAAGGCAATTATGTTTGTTTCTACAGAAGAATCTCGTGATTTGGCGCGTATTGAACGCATGCACAAAATTGAAATCACAGAAGTGAACCTTGCAGGAGAGGTTATTCCTCGTCCACCAAAACCAGAACGCAAAAACAATGACGGAAAGCGTCGTCGATATCGCGGAAATGGCGGTGGTTATCGTGGTGGATATCGTGGCAATCGCAATGAAGGAGAAAATCGTGGCGACAATAACGGTCGTCGTCGGTATGGAAACGGCGGTCGCAACAGAAATTATAAAAAATCTGATAATTAATTTCAAAAAAATCCCCAATTTTGGGATTTTTTTGAAATCCAAAAATTGAATAATAAAAATTCTATCACAAATTGTATAAAAATTTTTACTAAAAATTATATATAATCAAATGATTATAGCACACTAATTGCTTTA
>JBHBSX010000114.1:0-2954 GCA_041779175.1 Candidatus Altimarinota bacterium
CTCAAACCATTTATAACCAATAAATCGCTCTTCACGACGAGGTCGAGGCTCTTCACGACCTGAATACTTTACCAAAAAAAGCGAAACTTCTTTATGAATCATTGGAGAACCTTCTTTATGTGCTGCCACAAAAGAATAATTGATAGTATTCATAAATTTAATAACCTCAAGATCATCAACTGGAAGACCAGTTTCTTCAGCAATCTCTCGAAGTGCGGTTTCTGCCGCGGTTTCATCATTTTCAATTTTTCCCTTTGGAAGAACATATTCTGTCTCTTCTTTTGCATTTTTCCAGGCTAAAAGGAGAATTTCAATGACATTATTTCGCTTTCTATAGACAATACCTCCAGCACTTTTTTCATGAAGTTCTGGCATATCTTGTAGAAAAAACATAAAAATAAAAATTATAATCCCGACGAGTGTACTCATTTTTTTGAAAAACGCAAAAAATTTTGAAAATTTTATATGTTTGCATACTTTTTCAAATTTTGTAAAAATTTTCTATTTTATATATAAAAATCAAAGCAAAATATTTTTTACTTTTTTTGATTTCACATTGATTTTTTTTATTTTTTCTATATTCTGTAGCAAATTTCTTTTTTTATTATGAGATTTCGCATTCAAACTGATATTTTCAAAAAAGCAATTGACGCGGCAAGTCGTGCTGCAAGCACTTCAAACCTCACTCCAATTCTCGAAAACCTTCTCATAGATGCTGGCTATGATAGATTGACAGTTACAGGAAATAATCTTGAAATGTCAATAGAATACAATATTACTGAAGGCATTACCATAGAAAGTGAGGGGCGTTTTACTGTGGAAGCCAAACTTTTAAGTGGTTATATTTCTTTGGTTCAAGATACAGAAATTACCGTAGATCAAGAAAGTGCTGGAACTATTACATTGATTACCAATAGTGGACGAACCAAATTTCATGGTATGGATGCTAATAAATTTCCTAGCATTCCCATGATTCACAAAAACGAGCCCATTCTTATTGATGCTGAAGAATTTCGTTCTGCCATAGATAAAACCCTTTTTTCTGCAGCGGATAGCGGAGTTCGTCCTATGTTGGCAGGTATATACATGAATGCGTCGGAAGAAAAACTTACTTTTGCATCAACTGATAGTTTCCGTCTGTCTGATTATGTTTTTACACCAAAAAACCCAACTATTCATGCACCTATTATTATTCCTAAAAAAACCGCTTCGGAACTCTCTCATCTAGCAAATTCAGAAGATATCAAAACTGTTGAAATCTATACACTTGATTCTCAAATGCTTGTGCAAATTGGTGCAGTTACTATGACTTCTCGTCTTTTGGCTGGAAAATTTCCAGACTATGCTGCATTTTTTCCAAAAGAATTTCAAACAAAAAGTACTGTTTTACGATCTGAACTTATCAATGCTATTAAACAAGTAGATTTAGTAGCAAAGAAAAATAATCACAATATTCGCATTCGCTCATTGACTGAAGGAAAAATCGAAATATTCACAGGAGATACAGAACATGGAACGAGTAATAGATCAGTCGCAGCAACTACCGAATGAAAAGATGATACTATTGGTATCAATGGTGAATATTTACTCAATGTTTTGAGTGTTATTCGTGAAGATTATATCAGCTTTGAATATAAAAATCCCCTCTCTCCTATTGTGATTCGTGGAGTGGCAACAGATAATTCCAACACTCAAGAATATCGCCACCTGATCATGCCTCTCAAAATTTAAAAAATTTTTAAAATATGGAAACTCAACTCAAAAATCTTGAAGAACAAGCTATTTCTGGTCTTGTTAATATTTCTTCAGAAAATGAACTCATTGATTATAAAAATACAATTCTTGGAAAAAATGGCTCACTTACCATAATTCTTAAAGGACTCAAAGATCTCTCTCCTGAGGAAAGAGGAAAAATCGGAACTCTTGCCAACACACTTCGAGACAATCTTAATACTGCTTTTGATAACAAAAAAAATCAAATCAAACAAGAAAAAATCAAAGAAAAAATTGAAAGTGAATATGAAGATGTTACTGCTCCAAGTGAAGTAAAAAATGGATCACTTCATCCTATTACCATCACTCAAAAACAAGTTGAAGACTGTTTTGTTCGCATGGGATTTGATGTATATCAATCAAGTGATATCACTACAGAATATCTTAACTTTGATGCTGTAAATATTCCAAAAACACATCCAGCACGCGATATGCAAGATACTTTCTGGCTCGAATGAGAAGCAAATGTACTTGCCACACAAACATCTTGTATGCAAAATCTCATTCTTCGTAATAAAGAAACCCCAATTCGTGCTATTATTCCTGGACGCGTGTTTCGAAATGAAGATGTGGACGCAACACATGATAATACTTTTTACCAAGTTGAAGGTATTGTAATTGATAAAAATGTGAGTATTGGAAATCTCAAATACACTATTGAAACCATGCTTTCTGACTTATTTGGAAAAGAAGTTTCTATTCGTATGCGTCCTGGATACTTTCCTTTTGTAGAACCAGGAGTGGAAGTTGACTTTTCTTGTCCATTTTGTGGCGGAAAAGACAAAAATTGTCGTGTGTGTAAAGGATCTGGATGGATTGAATTTATGGGAGCAGGATTGATTCATCCGCAAGTTCTCCGCGAGGGCGGACTTGATCCAGAAGAATATACTGGTTTTGCCTTTGGATTTGGACTCAATCGCCTTGTAATGATTAAATACGGAATTCCTGATATGCGATATTTTATGCATGCCGATATTCGATTCTTGAAACAATTCTAATAAAAACGTACAGTTATCAAACAATAACTGTACGTTTTTATTTTTCAAAAAAATTTTAAAAAATAAAATCCCCATATCTTTTCTTTTATTCACTATAAAAAATTTTTCAAAAAAATTATAGATATTATAATTGCACATTTTTTGCTTCAATATTTGCACATTTTTAAAAAATATGCTATAATA
>JBHBSX010000115.1:0-6863 GCA_041779175.1 Candidatus Altimarinota bacterium
AATGAAAAACCCAAGAAGAAATTAATCAAATCATTCAAGAAGTCTATTTAAATACAAGTAGTATAGAAAAAGCGCTTATTCTTGCGTCCCATTATAATACAAAGTTGCAACTAAAGTTAAATAAAAAAGATTATTTTTATGAGAAAAAATTTTTGCATTTGTTTCCGGATGAAGATATTTATGCAATTCTCTTATCAGATGCCTCATATTACCAAAGAGCCGAAGATGGTCAAATAATAGAACTGCAAAGGGAATTTACTCAAGAACAATTGGATTTTATTAAAAATACTATTATTTCAACCAAAGACAAAGAATTGGTAAATGAACTTTATGATTATTATAAATACAAAGCCACAAATGAAGAACTTATTGCGAATCTTGTTAATGATTCTCAGAAATTAGATGTGTGTAAGCAGATTTTGGAATTATATCCTTGATTCTTGATTCATAATATCGAGGATGCTATTGATATTAATAAAATGCAATGACTATTGAAAGATATTCAAATTAAAAAAGAAAAAGAAAAAGAAGCAAAAAAAATTTTTGAAAATATTGATTTTGAAATTAATGATTATTTTAAAGAATATATTATTTGAGATGAAAATCGCAAGGAAAAATTTTTGAATATTATTTCCCTTAATGTTTTTAAAGATTTGAATCAGGATCAAAAAGAATTTATTATTCATCGTGATGGTTTGTGGGGAAATATAGAAAAAAATATAGAATTCATCAATAAACATCAACTATGGGAAGAATTGAGAGGTATTATCTTTCTTAAAGAAGCGGATTTATATAGGACTTTAGAGAAAAAAATAATAAAACAAAAATTGAAATCAAATTATTTTTTTGAAAATCATTTTAAAATTACAAGAGAATTGCAAGAATTAAATAACTTTCAAGAAGTATGAGAATTCCTTGATGAAATTGAGCAAAGAATTCTTCCATTACAAGGACAATACCCAGCAAGAACTATCAAGAAAATAATGGACAAATTTGAAAGAAAAGATAGTGATAAAATGAAATATTATCTTGATGACTTGGAAAAAGCCCTTGGTATAAGTGAAGATGGTAATATCAAGAAAACTGACGAAGAAAAACTCCTTGAAATCAAGAATTATCTAAATGAAGAAATTGATTTTATAGAAAAAGCTGTCAAAATCTATGATATTCTTGCAGCTTCCGAGAGTCACGAAGTGAAGAAACTTGCGGAAAATATGTTCACAGAAATTCTTGATCTCGAAAATCCTGAGGAATATATTCGAAAAATTGAAAAAATTTTTCTCGAAAACAATCTTCCTTATGCGGGCAAATTATTGAGAATATTTGAGCAATTATATCGTCCTGACAAAATTTCAGAACAAATTACATCTATTGCTTCGCCATATCTGCAGGGACTCAAAGATCGCAAGAATAATGAGCATGTTTATAATACTTTTTTCAAAGATTTGCTCAAAACACATATTCTCTCGGGCGAAAAAACTTTGAAAAATTTTTTGCAAGAATTGAAGCAATGAAGAGAATTATTGAAAAATCAAAAATCATATACCGAAGACGAAAAATCTTTTCTCATAACACTTTCAGAAACTTTTCTCACACTTGTTCAGAATAAAGATGTCAAAATTCAAGACAAAATCAATTCGGAAAAAGATTTTGAAAAAAATTTTGCAAAAATTCTTGAAACCTTGAGTCTTGATTCTTATGAAGAAATTTTTACATTTTTTGAAAAAAATTTCTTGCATCCAGCAGGTTTTGGAAGTATTGATGAAACGCTTGATTTTATGGAAAAGAATATTATTTCCAAAAATCAAGAAAGCAAAAATCGATCAGAGGATAATGATTTTGCGGTTTCAAAATGAGATATTTTTAAGGGATTTGACGCGAGATTGTATAGCCTGATTGGTAATCGTGGCTTTGTAGCACGTGAGTTTATTGGTACGGAATGAAATTCTGATCGAACGCCTTTTGATATTGATTTGATTCTTGTGTGAGACGAATCACTTGCAGAATTGACACAATCTTCGACGGCGGCGGATTTTGGTGATACTTTTATGGTGATCAAATCCTGAAATCCAAAGATTTTTGCAAGTCATAAAGGTAATACAACAAGTTATAAGAATCACGATTTTGAGCTTTTTCAAACGGGTGTTCTTGGTGAAAATCACTATGGAATTCGTACGGCAATTCCGACAACTTTGGTGGATTTTTATGTTCACAAAAGTAAAAATATTCACGACACGAATAAATTTTTCTTTCAAATTGCAAAATCAGGAATTTATATTCCTGTGGTGAATCCTCAGGGCGAATTGATTTTTTCTTATGAAGATTTTACAAAAATTCAAAAAAATATTTTTTCAGGAATTAAAGAAATCTATGATTGAGATTTTGAAATCAATGAGTGAAATAATAATGCAAAAATTCTTGAAAAAATTATAAAAAATATTCCAGAACAAAGTGAAATTGAAAATGTGGAAAATGCGCTTGAAAAACTCAAAAATGATATTCGCGAAGTTCTTGAAAGTTTTGGTATGAATGAGCGAAAAAATGGTGAAAAACAAAAAATAGGTTTTGAAATTCAGTCAACAGGCTCAACGGGTCGCAATACTTTTCTCTCGGGTGATGGAAGTTATGATTTTGACATTGATATCAAACTTGATGAGAAAAATTTTGCAAAAATCAATGAAATTATTGAAAAATTTGTACAAAAATTTCATTCATCAGATATAAAATTTTTCCAGAATCATAATGGAACCTGGCAAATTCTTCAAGGCGAAAAAGATGATAATGGCAAAAAATTGGAAGTTGATCTTATGTTTTCTCGGCTTTCAAATGATGAAGTGATTGACGCAAATGTGGCGCTTGAAAAGCGATTAAACAATATTCGTGAAGTTCACTGAATAGAAAAATATTATAGAGTTCTTGCAAATATTCGTGCTGCCAAAGAATTTTTGAAAGAAAAAGAAGTGTATAAAAAAATGGAATATGGGCAAGGTGGACTTGGTGGAATTGGCATTGAAGCATGGATTCTTAATCATGGTGGAAGTTTTGAAGCGGCAGCAAAGAGTTTCCTAGAAACAGCAAAAGATGAAAATAATGAATTCAAGAATTTTTCAGACTTTAAGCGAGAATATTTTATATTTGGTGCAGGTGAAAGTCTCAAAGATGAAGGTGGAACCGAAAATTTTGTGAATAATATGACCTCGCCATGATATAATAAAATGATTGAAGCTTTGAAAGAATTGTTTGAAGAAAAGAATTAAAAAAATCCCTGAATGGGGATTTTTTTAATTTATTATTAATGAATAATATCTTAAAATAAAAGTCGCTTGTTTATTTTTTGATTTTGTAAAATTTTTATTAAGCGACTTGTTACTTTTTTCTTTTCAAAAAAGTAACCAAAAAGAAATTTAGGGTCGGCAGAACTCGCTAGTGGTCGCAAAGCGAAGAAATTTTTCTCTCTAATCACCACGCTCGAAAATTTTTTCATATTCTTATTTTTAATGGAAAAAATTTTTGGACAGGCTGGCGACCCTAAAAACCCGTGCTTCGCGTGATTTTGGATAGAATTTTTTATTTCTTTTTTGTTGGATGTTTAATTGTTTCTATTACTGTCGTATTTGGCTTTTTTATAGCTTCTTTTACTGGAATAAATTTACCAGTTTTAGCATCTCTGCCGATTTTATGACTATTTTTGGACATAAATCATATATTAATAAAATAAAAACTTGCAAAAATCCAAAAATCAATATAATAGGGAAAATTTTTTGGTAGAAAATTTTTGTATTGATAAACCCTTTTTTCGCAAGATGAAGGGTTTTTCTTTTCCCTTCATCAGAGTTTCTTAATAGAGTAAGATATGCATATTAAGTTGCATTAAAGGTGACAATTTGTATACTATAAGCTTTTTTAAATTTTTCAAAAATTATAATAATCAAAAATTTTAAAAACCTAACCCGAACAACTCACACACGCTTCTTTGCTCACATCACTTGAAAGCGATCGCACATAATACACGGTTTTGATACCCTGTTTCCAAGATTTCATATAATATCCATAGAGTTGCGCTGGTGAGACTTTTGATGGATCAATCATCCATTCAAAACTAATTGACTGATCCACCCATTTATAAATCACACTAATCATATCAATCACATCATTCATATCCATATTGATATATTCTTTGTAATACCAAAAATTTTCAGCATTGAGTTTTGGGGCAATACGAACCGTTGGTGATGCGAGATTTGTTTCTACAAAATATTTTTTGTAAATTGGAAGCAATGCTGCTGTTGTGCCCACAATTCCTGCTGTTGAGGTATTTGGTGCTGGCGCGGTATGATATGAGAATCGTACGCCATGCTTTGCAATAAGATCAAAAACAACATTCCAATCAAGATTTTTGTCATAACTTTCTCTGACAAAATCTTCACGCTTGCGCCCAAGAAGAATACCCCTATCATATTCAGAACCCTTATAGAGCGGATATGTTCCGCGTTCTGCAGCAAGTTCTGCTGATGATTTGTAAGTATAGAAAGTGTATTTTTCAAAAAGTTTGTCTGTCATTTCGCGAGCTTCGGCGCTGTCATATGCCACCTTGCGAGTTGCCAAATATTCTGAAAGTCCGAGATAACCAATTCCAATAGAACGATATCGATCACTGGTTCTTTCTGCTTCTTTCACTGGAAAACGATTGAGCGTAATGAGATTATCAAGAAGTCTTGTAAGAATCGGAAAAGTCGCTTCAATATCTTCGTCGGTATTTACTTTTGCAACATTGATAGATGAAAGTACACAAGTCACGAGTTCGCCCGGTTCATAACTAATAATCACTTTGTCGCCGTCAATAATTTCTTCAATAAATTTTGTTTCGCTGGTATTTTGACAAATTTCGGTACAAAGTTGTGTAGAATACACATTTCCAGCATGCTTGTTTGGATTGAGACGATTCACAGTATCACGAAAAAACACATATGGCATTCCTGTTTCTACTGTTGTTTTGAGAAATTGTTTAAAAAGATCTTTGGCTTCAACTGATTTTTTGAGTGTCAATCTGTCATCTTTTTCCAGTATATGATAAAAATTTTCAAATTCTTCACCAAAAGTATCTTCCAGTCGCTTTCCATGAATTACCCAAACTTCATGCGGATCAAAAAGTGTCCAATTTTCGTTATTTTCCACGCGCTTCATGAATAAATCAGGAACAGAAATGGCAGGAAAAATATCAAAAGATTTTGAACGAATATCACCTGTTTCTGTTTGTAATTCAAGAAAATCATAAATATCACGATGAAACACATCAAGCGTCACAGAAACCGCACCAAGACGCTGTCCAAGTTGATTTACTGCCACAGCCGTATCATTAATCACTTTAATCCAAGGCGCCACACCACCAGCCGCACCCTTGATTCCACGAATCATAGACGCTTGCGAGCGAATATGCCCAAGATATACACCCACACCACCACCAAATTTTGAAATTTGTGCAATATTTTCAATAGCATGATAGATTCCACGCAAATCATCAGAAACATTGATTTTAAAACAACTTGCGAGCTGATGCCAATTTGTACGAGGATTATTGAGTGCTGGCGTTGCGAGTGAGATTTTTTGAGAACTGGTATAATTATACACCTTAAAAGCAAAATCCAGACGATTTTCTTTTTTCTCAGGAATAGCATAAAAAAGCGCCACAGACATATAGAGTTCTTGCGGAAGTTCGCGAACTACTTTGTTTGGATTGAGAAGATAGCGTTTTGAAAGCGATAAAATCGTTGTATAGCCATATGCCAAATCCTGATTTTTTCCATTTTTGGCAATATATTCGCCCGCTTGACGAATTTCGTCTTCAGTATAATAATCCAAGAAATTTTTATAATACAAACCTTCTTCCAAATAGGTTTTGAAAAATTTCAAATATGATTCGCCAGTATAAATCTCATCAAAAGAAATTCCGCGATTTTTTCAGGCTTGTTTATAGAGATCAAAAAGCGCCAAACGCCCCGCAACTTGTTCCCAATACGTATTTTCCACGCTTACCAAGTCAATACAAGTCTTGATAAGAAGTTTCATAATATCTTTGGTTTTGATATCTTCAACAATATTTTTCTTAAAAGCTTCAATAAGTTCTTGAAAAGTACAAAATTCTTCCAAACCTTCAGTTGCAAATTTAAAAATTTTTTCAATTTTTTTGATATCAAAAAATTCTTTTCGTCCGTCACACTTGCGAACCTGAAGTGCATTTTTTTCAAATTCTTCTACTAATTTCCTATGCCATTCTGCACGCTCTTCCTGACGTTCTTTTCTGTATAAAATATAATGTTTCGCTATATCAAAACGATTATTTTTTACCAAAATTTTTTCAACAATATCCTGAATATCTTCAACACTTGGAATTCTGTCGATATTTTCGTATTTTGCTGTAAGTTCGGCAATAATTTCGTCCACGATTTTTGGAATAAAAGCCGTGTCCAGCTCGCCAACGCTTGTAGCTGCTTGCAAAATCGCGTTTTCTATGCGATTACGGTCGAAATTCACGATTTCGCCATTGCGTTTTCTGATTTGATTGATAGGCATAAAACAATAAAATTATGAATTATGATAAATTTTTTAAAATTTTTTAAAAAACCTATATTTGTCATCATTTTGATAATAACAAATAAGAAATTTTAAAAAATAATTAAAATTATAAAAAAAGAAAAAATTGCTTGAAAATATGGGGAAATCTGTATAATAAGCGAAAATTTTCTTGTGGAAAATATTTTGTATTTTTACAAGATATTGTGCCTACTAATTTATTCAAAACACTATGTATTGTCAAAAGTTTTTTAAAAAATCTTTTATAATTTCATTATAAAGCACTTTTTTTA
>JBHBSX010000116.1:0-16731 GCA_041779175.1 Candidatus Altimarinota bacterium
GAATTACAGAAAAATGCTCAAAATTTTTTGGAGGCATTGAATAAGGATATTGCTGTACTTCAGAAACAAACAAATCAGGATGATCGGGTAACATCAATTCAACAAAAACTAGCATCTTTGGATTTTGATCTTAAAAAAGGACAAAATCCAACTCCTGGGGTGGATATTCCTGTTGCCAAAGAAGCTCCAAAGCCTTTGTCTACAAATATTGATAGCGAATCAACAAAATATATTCAAAATTTTCAAGCAGAAGCGGCAGCAGCTTTTAAACAAGAAATTTCTGATGAAAATGGAAACTTAACAAATCAATCTATTAAAAAGGGATTGGAATTTGTTGCTGAAGTGAGTAATATATCATCTATTACTCTGGGGGATGGGGATGAAAAATTTAATTGGCTTGATAAGGCAGAGCAAGAAAAACTCAAGGAACAACTACCAGCAGTTCGTGGTGTTTTGGGGGCTATTTTCATGGAAACGCTCTTTGGTGCATGATATGTAGCAGCCTTTAATGGAGATGGAACTATTGTATTGAAGTCTAAAAATACGAATAATGCTAATACAGCTAATACAATAGAAAAAGAAATCAATACAGCTTTTGGGCGTGATCCAGAATTATCAAAAACACTTCGTATGGGGCTTTTGTATGCTGATGGAGATTTGCTAAAATACATGCAAGCCAGTGCTGATTCTAAGGGGCAAAATATTTCTCCTAATCAACAAACTCCAGATGAATTTTTGAATTATCTTCATGGTCGTTCAAAAAAAGAAGAAACTCAAGCCGCAGATGCTATTAAGGCGAGTAAAAGTTTTTTTGAGGGTATTAATTTGCCTGAACAAATGGTGGCTGCAAATGCTATCCCAGAAATTAGTCGTGCATTGGAGACTATTAAGGCGGCAGAAGTGCCATTGAATCAACAGCCTCAGGCAACAGGAGTTGCAGCGGCACAGACGGTGCCAAGTGCTAATGTTGCAACTATTTCTAGAACACAGGCATTAGCTACTGGTATGGCTGCACCACTTAATTCTTTGGATCAATATAAGACATCGGGTCAAGTATGGGAAGATTTTAAAGATAAGCCTGTGGCTACTGTTTTTGGTGGGCTTGGAAATATTGCTGGAAATGGATTAAAACAATTATTTTCTTCTCCAGGAGTATTGGGGGGTGCTGTAATTGCATTATTTATTGGAAAATGGTTCACAGGATCTTGGGGTAAATCATTTACCTTTATAGCAGGAGCATTAGGTGCTGCTGGATTATGGGAAAGAATAGGACAAATTCGGGATGCGGATAAGAAATTTGAGCAATGAGGTGGTTCTGTTAAAAATCCTCATGCCACACTTCGGACAACAGTTCCTGATGAAGAGGTACATAAGCATGTTACAAAAGTTCAAGAGCATGATGAAGAAGCGGTTAAGTTACTATCGTCTATAGGTAATGAGAAATTTTCTGAAGTTGCTAAGTATGGTGATGGAGCGGATTCAAAAATAAGCGATTCCGCTAAACAAGCAATAGATTCTTCGCCGAATGGAAAGGAGATTGTTAAGAAAGATGTTACTGACATTAAAGAGCGACTCGATAAACACATTCAGTTAGCGTTTCCTAATGATCCAGAACTTCAAAAAAGAATTTATGAAAATCTTACTCTTGAAGATGCAAGGCGTATTTCATTGTTATCACCAGAAGATGCAAAAAGTGTAGCTATTGCAATGTTGAATTCTATGATGGCGGCTGAAACAGACCCAGTAAAAAAAGTAGAAATACAAGCAATGATTGAAGAGATAACGAAGGCCTCAGAAGATGGTACAAACTGGCTTGTGCTTTCTTTCATGGTTATACTCGGTATTATTGGTATATGACTCATTGGATGGGCAGCATGGCGTACTTTTTTAAAGAAATTTTTTCCAGAATTAGCTTTTAAAAATATATGAAAAGCACTTAAATTGTGGTCATTCAAGAAAAAGAAAGGAAAAGATGGGTTACCAGAGGATGACTCTAAGAAATCAGAATCACCTGATCCAAAGAAATCCGATTCACCTGATCTTAAATTTAAAAAGACAATAGCAGGGAAAGAAGTGGAATTTACTGAAGAGAAAGTAAAATTTCTTAATACCGCACGCAAAATATATGAGAAAATAGGAGCGGATGGCAAATTTGCATCACTAAAAGATTTTCATGAATTGAAAACAGCTCTTAAGGGAATTGATGATGTGTATAAAAGTGCGGATTTTATAACAAATCTAAATGCATTGTATTCTAAGGGAAAAATGCCAAAAACTCTTGATGATTTACTTCGTCAAACTCCTGATGAAATTGCCAAAATTGCAAAAAAGCTAGCATAGATAATAAACATTTTTTATGAAAGAAAATACTTACATGTCTGCAGAACAAGAAATTTTTTCGGAAGAATATGTTTCTCAATTTAAGGATTTTGGATTAAGTCAAGTTGACTTACAAAGAAATGGAATAAACGAGACAAGGAATGTTTTTGAATATTGTCTTCGAGAATATCTTAAAAATTCCTCTATCACTCTTTCTGAAAACGAACAACTCCTTGACAGGGTAACAAGCGAAATTTTTGCAAAAATTTCGCTTTTGCCATGGATTCGGTGGGAAGATATGAAAACAGTAGAAATCAACTCCGCCATAATGGTTGTTACCATGATTGATGGAACTAGGCATTCTGTTGATCTTGTGGATATGTGGCGAGAAACTTTTGTAGAACCGCAAAAGGTAAAAATTCATCAAAAAACTCGTTCAGAAGAAAAAGAGTTGCAGGAAGTTGTTGCTAAAGATGCTTTTTATGGTGGAAGCGTTGTTATGGAATATACATCAGGAGCCGCAGTTGCATGATTGGGTGCTGCTGGTGTTATCTCGCTTGTGGGTGGGGTAGGAAAAATTTTTGCAGCCAAATCTATGCTCGTCACACTAGCAGATGGAACAAAACAACGAATTACTTTTAAGAAGCCATATGTTGGTACTCGCGAGGCCTTTTCTAGTTCTGTAAACCGTATCCTGAGTTTATCAGGATTGCAGTATGATTTTGCAAATAAAAAAATCTATTCACCATCAGAGAGAATTTGGCAGGCTGCTCGGACGGATTTTGAAAACTTAAAAAAGTTAGATTATAAAAATTTTTCAAAAAATCCAGATGCTCCAAAAATGTCAGAAGAACAGTTTTACAAATGGCGAGAAAATCTTATCAAAAAACATGATTCTATATTTCAAGAATTGGCAGAATGAAAAATTCCGTCTGAAAAAATGGCAAAAGCTTTTCGTAGGGAAATTGCATCATTTGTAGCATTTTTTCCACTATTTGCTGTAGAATTTCACAAAAAACAAACACCATACTATCTGGCAGAGGCGGCAGCCGAGGAAGTATCAGCGGCAATTGGAGCGAAAGTTGGAGTTAAAATTGCTCCATGATGGTGGAAGCCACTATGAGCAATTGCTGGTGCGATTAGTGGATCATTTGTAGCGCAGGGAGTTGCTGAATATTTGGAGGTGAATCGTAAAAAATGGCTATATACACAAGAGGCAAACTACAAAGATGGTCGCTCCACCTCACTCCACTATATTTTTAGTTTTGGATTAAGCGAATGATTGGGGGTTGTCAATGATGCGTGGAGAAAAATTTCTGGAAATAAAAATGCTGGTGGAATGGATATTGGTTTGGATAATACTGCGGTTATGTTGCCATTTTTCAACAAAAAACTTTTTACTATTCCAGAAGTTACTTTGTATCAAGACAAACTCAATATGGCAACAAATCCTTGGGATTGGATTCAACAAAGCAAAACACGAGATATTCATGAATGGAATCGCTATGTGGATATGTATAAAATTCAATTGACAGAATCTATAAATTCACTCCTGGGAAAATATATGCGAAATGAATCAATTTTTGCAGATAAGACAGCTATCAAAGAAGCGGGCGGAAAGGAAAAACTCCTAGAAGATGCTTTGTTTCATATGCTTTCTGGAAGCGAAGGAGGAACAGTTTTTGAAAACGAAAGGGCTAATCTGATCTTGGGAGTAATGTCTGAAATAAAAAATAATACCAAAATTCCAAATTCTATTATCAATGACTATATTGCCAAGAATGTTGGTTCCATGAAAATAGACGATGCTTTCAAGGCTGAGCGACGCATACTCAATAATCAAAAACTTATGGAATTGCTATCATGACTCCATCAATTCCCACATCTTTCCAAGGAAGAAATTGAATATTTTGAAACCTTTCCAAATCGAATGCTTAAAAATTTGCCATTATATACAAATGACTTGGAAAAGAAAATGTATGAAAAAATTTTGAAACGAACTGATGTTCCATTAGAAATGAAAGGCGTGACGGTTGGAAATGCTTTTGCTGTATGGCTTGATCAGCTGGTGTCTTGGAAAGAAGAAAAATATTTTCTTGATCAGCTTGATAAAAATAATTCCAAGTGAATAGAATGGACTTTATAGAATTTTTTTAAAAAATATTATGACTACAAATACACCACAAGAAACATTGCCATTTACGCCGAGTGTTTCTGTAGAATCTGTGACAGGACTTACAGAAGCTCAAAAAACAGAACTTCGCACGGCTCAAGAAACCGCTATTCGTGCAACAACAGGCGACAAGCTCACTATTCTTAAGCAAAATCTTTCTCAAGAAACTCAAAAAACTCTTCAAGATAAGGG
Source organism: Candidatus Altimarinota bacterium (assembly GCA_041779175.1). Lineage (GTDB taxonomy): Bacteria > Patescibacteriota > Gracilibacteria > BD1-5 > UBA2023 > GN02-873. The sequence continues at coordinate 4,685 of JBHBSX010000116.1, forward strand.
TATTGATTTGCAGTGATTGGTAAAAGAACAAACCATAGTTAACAAAGGACTTAATGCTATGTGAAATGCTGGAGAATCTGTGTCTGGGACAGTTAAAAATGGAATGAATCAGGCTGAATGATTTATAAAAAAATATATTCCATGAGCTGCCGCACTTATGTGAACAGTGGAGACTGCTGATGAGGGGGTGTCTATGTGGAAAAAATTCTGGGATGATCCAAAGGCTATGTTTGGAGAATTATGGAATGCCATTGTAGCATCATTCAAATCTATGAGTCTCGAACCTTTGTCCAAATTTTTCTCTCCAGGGGCGACAGTAGATGGTCTCAAATCAGGAATCAAAAATCTTATAGAGCGATTTGATTTGTCACTTGCTGTGAAAGAATCTTGGGAAGAACTTTTGATTGATGTGAAAGAATTTCGTAATATAACACTTGAAAACCTTCAAAAGCACAAGGATCTCAAGCCAGCTGAAATTATTGTCAAACTCAAATTAGAGAATGCAGGAATTTCTGAAAATGATCTCAAAAATTTTATAGAATCATTTTTTAAAACAGATAATTTTGAAAAATTACAAACAATTCTCAAGAATGCTGGAAAAACTACTGATGAAATTCCGAAGATGACATTGGCTGAAATTCTCAATACAGCAAAATAAAAACCAGAATATCTGGTTTTTTATTTTATTCAAAAATACAGGCAAATGATATGATATTTATTTTCTCTAAGTTAGGGGGTGGAGGTATACAATAAATTTAGATTTTCAAAAATCTAATTCTTTCTCCTATTATAAGAAATTGAAAAAGGAGGCAAATAAAAATCCTCTCATAATGAGAGGATAAATATGATTATTTTGCACGTTCGAGGTATGAACCGTCTTCCGTAGAAACAACAATAATGTCATCTTGATTTACAAAACCTGGAACCTTGATCTGAAGACCAGTTTCAAGAGTTGCCCATTTTTCTACCTTTCCGTCAGCCGTATTACCAGCAACTGTTGGTTCACATTCAGTGATTTGAAGTTCTACACGAATTGGAAGAACAATACCAACAAATTTTCCCTCAAAAGTCTGAAGATCTACAATAAGTCCTTCCTTTAAATATTTTGTTGCATCTCCAATATCATCAGCATGGAGTTCTACAGTTTCATAAGTATCTTGATTCATGAATGCATATTCATCACCAGATTGATAAAGGAATTCTGCCTTAGAACGTTCAAGAAAAACATCATCAAGTTTTTCTTCGCTATCCATAACACGATCGGAAGTATTGCCCTGAATAAGGTTCTTAAGACGCATTTGAACGTTAGTAGCACCACGTCCACCACGACGCATTTCATGTTTAATAACCATGAAAATATCGCCATCAATTCGTAGGACAGTTCCTACTTTTGCTTGCAAAGCTGTTTTCATAATAAAATTTTTTAAAAAGTGAGCAAATTATATATAAAAATTTTTGAAAATCAATTTTTTTCAAAAATTTTTCAAAAAAATTAATTTTGAAATGCTGCCTTGAGCGTAGCCTGTTCAATTTCTTTTTCAAGCTCTGTCTGAAGGTCTCGCATAATAACCAATTCTGCAAGAACTTTTTTACGATTTGCAATTTTTTTATTATCCTCAAAAATCCAATAGAGTCCAACAATATAAAGAAAGAGCTGTCGTATTAAAAAAATTGTGATCACAAAAGCAATAATAGCAATAATAGGCGTGATAATTGATGATTGCTCTATAATAAGATTTTCTGTATTATATGTAAAAATTCCTGTGTAATCCATATGCTGTTTAGGTAACTATAATTATAAGTTAGTATCTTCTACCAGTTCTCCAAAAATAATCAGTCTTTCAAGTGTGGTTCCAATTGGCCAACAAGTCATAAGTGATATTTCTTTTTTATTTGGATCCCGACTTTTGAGTGCCTTTGTGTCGCCAGGCTTAACTACAGAACGATCAGTTACTTTGTAGACAAATTTCTTTTGATTATAGTATACAATAATTTCATCGCCATTTTTGAGAGTATCAAGCAGAGCAAACACATCATTATACTTGCTTGGAATCCAAGGATAATTGGAAGAATGTCCAAAGATAAAAGCATTTCCTAGTTGTCCAGGTTCTGCTGTTCCTGGATAGCGAACAATTCCATTTTTGAGTTCTTCCATAAATACTTGATGCATTTCTTCAAATGGCGTATTCGCATCATGATCAACATCAAGGAGTGGAATATTTTTTCCGAGTTTTGGAATAATAATTCTATTTTCTTGTGGATTTACAGAAAAAGATGCTTTTTCAGCGGAGGCAAGAGGAATATTGGATAAAAGATTGTCTGCAGAATAGTTGCGAGAATATACCATTTCTGGATTTTTTGCTGCAATTTTGTCTTCAATAATAGCACGATTTTCTATTTCAGCATTGCTTTGTTTTGCACCAGCAATTTCTGTGGTAGAATTTTCAATAATTCATGTAATTTCTTCGCTTGTTTGAGCGTAAACATTGGGATTGAGCCAATGAGAGATACGCGCAGAATAGGCATTATAATTCATGGTTCCCATGAGCACAGAAAAAATAGTTCCAGAAAGAAGAATATAACTGGTTACAAATTTTACACCACGAAAAATTTTTTTACCAAAAGTTTGTGGATGAGTGGTAAAAAGGATTTTTGAGCGAGAGATTTTGATTTTTTTTGTTTTTGTATGTGTTTTTTCTGCTTCAAGAAGCGGATCATGAGAAAACATATGTATTTTTGTATGAAATATTTATTACAGGAATATTGTAACATATTTTTTTCTCCAATGCAAAAAATGTGATATTTTTCTTAAAAAAAGATTTGACAAAATGCAAAGTTCTGATATCATAAGGCGGTATTTATTTTTTTATTCGTCTTATGATCTGCTATTCTATTAAGAAAGAAGGTGAAACAAACGAAAAGCTTATTCTTCGCTATAAGAAGTCATTTTTTCAGACTCGTACAGCAAACAAGCTTCGTAATTCTCAAACTCACTCTAAAAAACTTTCTAAGAGAAAGATTCGTGAGAGTGCAATTATTCGTGAGTTCTACCGCTCAAAAGGTCAAGGACTTGGACGCTAATTTGTACTCAAATCTTTTTATAAATCCTTGAAAACTTCGGTTTTTGGGGATTTTTTTATTGTTTTTTTGAATATACGTTTATTTTAAAAAAATTTTTTTTTAAAAATAGAGATAATTCTTTTATTTCTTGAAGGAGGATTTTTAGAAAATTTTTTAAAAATGAAAATTCTATATCACATTCAGTATGTATATCTGAAATTAGGATTTTGAGAAATTTTTTTTAAAAAAATAGAAAAATATACACTCACTTTCACGGGAGATATAAAAAAAGACAATAATTTACTCGAAATTTCACTATAAAAACCACCGAAAAAATAATTGGTGGTTTTTAAAAAATTTTTTCAAAAATTATCTATTATTGGCATCTTGAGCATTGAAAGCCTTGAGATAGAGTTGACTCGAAGCATTCATATATGCGGAGAGATTTTTTCGGAGACGAATATAATCATCATAAATAATAGTGAGCATAAGATGAGTTGGATATACTTTTTCCATATCACGAAATGCCTTGAATGCGCGTGGGAGCGTAGAATCGGCTCGATAAATTTCTTTTTCAATAGAGCTTTTATAATTATTATATGATTGTATCCAGTCACTGGTTGTGACGGCAGTTTTGGTTCCATTTCCCGTTCCGATATTTTTTTCTATGACTTCTATATTGGCACGATTGAGTTCGAGTTGCGTGTCAAGATAGGTAAGATAGTGTCTATAGTGACAATACTGCCTTGTGGCTGAATTGGTGAGGGTTTTAAGCAGATCAGCTCATTTGGCATCAGAACTATTACAATTGAGATTTCATTTTTCTCTTTCAAGGCGAAGTTTTTCTTTTTCAAGTTGTTGCTTGATTTCAGAATTACTTTTGGTAAATGTTGTTGCCAATTGTGTCTGTAGATCATTGAGAATACGCAGGCGAGAATCCACGAGAGCACAAGAGAAAAGTGAATCCATATTGGCGCGATATTGAAGTCGAGCCACTTCAAGGGTTTTGAATCCAGAAAAATTCCCAATTCGTGTCATATCAAGATCCTGAATAAGGCGTTCTTTTTCTTCTGTTGTGAGATTGGTGAGATTTTTGGTTCTCTCGATTTGATTATTGACGGCAGTGGCATTGAGTTCAGGATATTGTGGAATGCTTACCAGTGCAGAATTTTGAGACCAAGCATGTTGTGTGTTATCACATGACGATTTTACAGTTTTTTGATAATTTTCATAACTTGAAAAATCGGGATTTATTCCTGTTGGAACCGTATCTGCTGATGCAGAATAGGGAAATATAAAAAACCCCGAAACAAGAATTCCAGTGAGAATTTTGTATGAAAATGTTGTTTTTTTCTTCATAGAAAATTTTTTTAAAAAATTTTCATGGAACTTGAATGGAAAATATTCAAGTTCCACAGAAAAAATTTTAAAAATTTTTTGAAAAATTATGAAATTCTGTAAATAATATCTTTTTCCACAAAATCCCTTTCACGAGAATTACGAAGGAGTGAGAGTTCTTTGAGTGCTTGACCTTGTGTTGGATTTCATTTGGTAAGCCATGGACGAGGAACATCCATGGAAAAACCCTGACTTGGTTGGCCTTTGATTGCAATTTTTACTGCCGCCTGAAAGGCATCCATATTCATAAAGTCATGATTTGTAAAACTTGGAGCAAATTGCTTTTCTAGTAAATCAGAATCTTCCGGTGATATCTTATAGCTCATCATAGAACCAACATTACCAAAAATCGCATCTTTGAGGTTGAGGCTTGATTTGGTAAGTGCATCGGATTGTTGCAATTGTCCAAGATATTGATGTGCAATAATCAAACCAAGGCGATACTTACGAGCTTCAGAAAGTATGGATTCAATAGAATCAGTTACATAATTCTGGAATTCATCGATATATAAGAAAAAATCCTTACGATCTTTTGCGTCCATTTGTTGACGTTTCATGGCTGCCATTTGAATTTTGGAAACAAGAATCAAACCAATAAGTTTGGAGTTGATATCACCAAGAATACCTTTGGAAAGGGAAGTGAGTAGAATTTTTTCATTATTCATCACTTCAGTAATATCAAAAGACGAACGAGTTTGTCCGAGGATATTACGCATCAGTGTATTCGTGATAAAAGGTCAGAATTTGGCCGCAAAAAACGGAATCATTTCTGCCTTTTCTCGGTCTCCCATGGCAGCATATGTTGTTTTCCACCATGCGCGAACGACAGGACTTTTGATAGTTTGTACTCTTTCTCTCTGAAAATTTTCATCAGTAAAGAGTTTTACAAGTTCAATAAGCGTCCCGCCATTTGGATAATCCATGAGTGCGAGACAACCATTTCGAAAATAATCCTGAATACGCGGTCCAAATATTTCATTACCAAAGATTTTGATCATAATACTTGTAGCTTCGCCAACGGCTGATTGCTTATCATCGTCAGTTTCTGCTTCCAGAAGATTCAATCACATAGGACGATTGATATTTCCCGGATCAAAGAAAATCAAATCTTCGGCTCGTTCTTTTGGTACAAAATCCAGAAGTCCATTAGCAAAATCACCATGCGGATCAAGTACTGCCAAGCCACGACCAGCTGCAAGATCTTGTCTTGCCATAACCGAGAGAATCGAAGATTTACCCGTACCAGTTTGCCCAATAACATAAAAATGACGAAATCTATCTTCATGAGAAAGAAAAATTTTCTTTTTTTCTCCACGAAAAATATTGTCGCCAAGATAGAGCCCTTCGGTTGGAATATTTGTTGGAGCTTTGACAATACGAAAGTGTTGCCACTTAATTTCTGGTTGTTTATTGTATTTTGAATGTGGAAAGTGAAAAAGTGTGGCTATTTCTTCAATATTGAGAATAAAATTGCTTTGCCACCAAGCAAATTGTCTGAGTACAAAATACTGTACCAAAAGCGACAAAGATTTGTGTCGCATTGGACGGAATCTATTGTATGCAGGAGACGCGAATTGAGAAAAGGAAGATAAAATATTTTTCAATTCTGTTTCCGCCAAAAAATCATCATCAGAAGTGGTAATAATACGAATAATAACACGATATCAGGTCTTTTTTACTTTTTCTTTCATCAGTCCTTCATCGTCTATTGGTTCTTTTTCTTCCATTTGTGGCTCGTCTTTTTTGATATCTTCAGGATCACGAATAAACGTTTCCAAAAGCGCACGAATCCAGACAAGCGGATTATATGATATATAAATTCTTTTTCCTGGATTTTTTTCTGCCTTTCGAATCATTTTTTTGATTTTTTCTTGCCAGTCGTCATCTTCCGGCTTGAGAAGAACTTGAATGGTTGCGGAGGTTTCAGTATTGAGGCGACCAAGTGCTGATAATAGAGCATTCATAGCATCAGCTTCGAGTTTTTGATAGGTTCGAATAGGGAATTCATGATGTTTTTTGAGAATCATAGCTTCTCATGCTACCGCCTTTCTTCCGTCGAAAATATTGATTTCATCAGTTTCTTCAATAAAACAATCAGGATAAAAACCAATAATTTGTTTTTCTACCAAGAGCTTTGACCGTTTTGGGACAACAATATAAAAATAGATTTCATCCTTATGTGCTGTATATTCCAGAGAAATATAATCTTGCCCAAAAAGCCAACCAGAAAATGATCAGCGATACAAAGACTTGAGGGAAGAAAGTAATTGTTCCATTAGGGAAATTTGCTCCTTAAAATCGCGAATTGTGTCTTTTTTTTCATCAGTGTCACTATCTTTTCTTGCCATAACTACACGCAAAAAAGCCATTTCTTGCGAACGGCGTCTTGCAATGTTTTTTCTATATTGCCACCAGAAAAAAATCATGAGCAATAGAGTTGAAACGATAATGAGTAAAATTTTTCCAGATTCCATAAGGGATTTTTAAAATTATAATTCTTTTATGAGAAAGAAATGGAAGATTGATTAGCTTGCTGCTTTAGGATTTACAGGTGGCGTTCCTACATCAATAAGAAAGAAGCGGAAGATTGAGTGGCTTACTACTAGAAGGACAAGTCCAATACAAATATAAATAATGATATTTTTAGCTTTTTTGATATTTTCTTCGTCTCAACGAGAAATGAATAAAAGCCAACCAGCGTAAATCGCCATAATAATGCAAAATACTGTTAAAAATCTATTAAAATAAATAATAACTTGACCAAATAGGCTTATTACTTCGGAGAAATCTCCATTTTTTGTAGAATTACAACCTGTATTGGCTAAACCCCATAATCCCTCAGATTTTTCACAGTCTGGCAAACCCTGATAGAGTCCCGTTACAATACGACTCGGTAATTGAATCATAATAAAGCCAACAATACCGAAGATTAGAGAATTTTTTCATTGTTCTAGTTTTTTTTCATCTCATGAACCCGTCACAATGATATAAAAAGCATAAATCAAAACAGCAAAAAATGCAAAACTTGCCAAAAATTGCAACAATAAAACAACAGGGCTAATAATATTACTCCAAAATACCCATGCTGTGGCAGCATTGAGAGGATTTTGGCCATATTGAGTTCCTTCTATATTCATAGCTGTTTGCCAAATAGGAAATGCCATCTGCATAAAGATAATTCCAATACTTGTCCATACAATACTGTTTTTCCATTTTTTTGCATCATCATCAGACGCATCAGAAAAAAAGAGTTTGATAACACTAAATACCAAAAAACAAACAGCCAATAAAATAAAAATATTTTTTATTCCTTGAGCAATTTGAACAAAAGAATTTTGAAGAGTATCTCCATCATGAGTGCTTTCGCTTTTATAAAAATATCCACCAACATTTCTTACAAAAGAATTAAGAACGCTATTATCATTACTATTATCACTAATATTATAATGAATATTTTGTAGGGCATCAGTATTTTCAGTAGGCTTACTTGTTTCTGCTGCGAGTGTTACTGGAATTGTCCATGAAAATAATGAGAGAAAAATTCCTAATAAAATTCAAAAAATTTTCATAAAATAAAATTCAAAATATTGTCTACAGTATAACAATATTTTATAAAAAAAGCAAATTCGAGAATTATTTTTATAAAATCACTCTTTACAAAAATGTTTTTTATGCTACTATTATGAAAATTTGATTTTTTAAAAATTTTTTATGTCTCAAAAAATAAAAATTGGTTTTTTTGGAACACCAGAATTGTCGGCGCAAGTATTGAAAGATATTCTTGATAGTGACAACTATAGTGTGGAATTTGTGGTTACCAATCCAGACAAGCCCTTTGGTCGCAAGCAAGAATTGATATTTTCTCCCGTTAAGCAGCTTGCCAAGAAAAATTCTTTAAAAATTTTTCAACCAATAAAAATCCGCAATAATAACGAGTTTCTTGAAGAAATTGCTACTTACCACTGTGATTATTTTATAGTGGTGGCTTATGGAAAAATTTTGCCAAAAGAACTTTTGGAAATTCCTCACAAAATGTGTATCAATATTCATGGTTCGCTTTTGCCCGCATATCGCGGCGCCTCCCCGATTCAATCAGCACTTTTGAATGGAGAAACTGAAACATGAGTGACTATTATGCAAATGTCGGAATGAATGGATGAAGGTGATATGATTTTAAAAGAAAAAATTGCAATTGCTCCCGATGAAACCACGGTAACGCTTTTTGAAAAATTTTGACACATTTCATGAAAGACACTTTTAAAAGCGCTAGAATGACTGGAAAATAATACGCTCATAATTGAAAAACAAGATGATTCTTTGGCAACATACTGCGGAAAAATCAGCAAAGAAAATGGACAGGTTGACTGGATGCAAAATGCAAAAACTATATATCAAAAATGGCAAGCCTATACGCCATGGCCGGGGATTTTTGCTTTTTATAAAGGAAAAAGAATTTTATTGGAAAAATTTTTTTTTGAAAAAAATTCAGAACAAAATTTTTCAAAAATTTTTAAAAAAGATGGAAAAATTGGACTTTCTTTTGAGGATGGAAATATTTTTCTTGAAACAGTAAAACCAGAAGGGAAGAAATCACAGAATATTTCTGATTTTCTCAATGGAAATCCTGATTTTCTGGAAAATGGTTTTGATAAATAATTATAAAAATTCTCTCACTCTCGTCAGATATTTTTAAAAAATTTTTTGAAAAAAATTTATTTTTCTTTACAATAAAAGTATTCTTATATACCTTATGTCTACAATTTTTACTAAAATTATCAATGGAGAAATTCCATCTTTCAAGATTTATGAAGATGAAAAAGTTTTTGCTTTTCTTGATATTTTTCCTCAAACAACAGCACACACGCTGATTATTCCAAAAGTGGAAATTGATCATTTTGCAGACTTGCCAGATGAATATTTGCAGGCAATTTTTCTTGCCGCCAAAAAAATTGCTCCAGCACTCAAAAAAGTAACGAATTGTGCGCGTGTTTGTGCGAAGTTTGAAGGCTTTGAAATTCCTCATTGTCATTTTCATTTACTTCCAGCCAATAGTACCGAAGACAGCAATTTTAAGCCATCTGCTCGTGCTGATGATGCGATTTTGGCTGAACTGCAAGCAAAAATAATTTCTGAACTTGTTTAATATGTATATTATCGCGCTCAATACTTTTCGCGAGATTATTCGCGGACGATTTTTATCGTTGATTGGATTTTTTGTTGTTATTGAAATTTTTGGTTTAATATTTCTTAATACTATTTCCCTTGATCAGGCTCAATATGTGGTCGTGGATATTTGACTTTCTTTTATTGAGATTATTGGAGTTTTTATTATTTTATTTCTTTGAAATCGTCTTTTGGCTCGGGAATTTGAAGAAAAAACTATTTATCTTACACTGTCTCGTCCGATTAGTCGCGGAAAAATAATTTTTGGAAAATTTTTTGGATTTACTTCTATTATTTTGCTTTTGGTTGCGGTTTTGTCTGTGGTTTTGATGGGATTGATGATATTTTTTCATGTGGCTATTTCTGGGATTTTTCTGATATCTATTCTTGGTATTTTTCTCAAATTAGTTACACTGGTAGCGATTATGTTGTTTTTTTCGATTTTTCTTTCAAGCGGAATTGCAACTTTTGCGACTTTGGCAGTGTATATTGTGGCACATAGTGGATATGCTTTATTGGAATTTGCGCTTACGCATGCGAATGAATTGATGCTCAATATGGGGCGTGCGGTATTATTTGTATTTCCCAATTTTCAGGCTTTGAATTTTAAAAATATGGTGCACCTCACACAATTGCCAGAAAGTTCTCATTTTGCATTGATTATTGCTTTTGCAATTATATATGTGTGAATTATTCTCTTTTTATCACAATATATTTTTAGCAAAAAATCTTTTGATAATATTTAAAAATAATCCCAAAACGGGATTATTTTTTATTTGTAAATTATTATAAAAATCAAGATTATATTTTTTTCTCAATAATTTCTCCAATAATTCTTTGTTCTTTTTGAAGAATTTTAGTGATTTTAATAGTTTTTTTCTGTCAGATTTGAAAAATAATTTCTTGTTTTTTGTTGATAATAGCACCTGCAGTTTCATCAACCTGAAAGTTATGAAAACGTGGTAAATATGCAGTAATCTCCACACCAATATCCAATTCCACAAAAATTCCCCAATCAGCAACTCCTGATATTTTCCCCTCAAAAATACCTCCAATATGCCCATTCATAAAGCGAAGTGTATATATTCTGTCCACGGAATTTTCTATATTTTCCGCACGTTTTTCGGTCATTGTGGCTATTGCGGCAGTTTTTTCTAGGAATTTTTTGGCTTTAGATTTTTCAGTTTCTCCGAGATTTTTCTCAAGATATTTGTGAATCATTCTGTGTGTTGCCAAGTCGGGATAGCGACGAATCGGACTGGTAAAGTGCGAATAGAATTCAAGCGCCAATCCAAAGTGTCCACTTCTATTGTGAGAATACACTGCTTTTGACATTTTTGGGAGAATGAGTTTGGAAGCATGATAACGAGCATTTTCATCCAAATTGTCGAGATATTCGGCGATATTTTTTGGTGTGATTTTTTCAAGAATTTTTTTCTGTTTCTTTTTTTGAGGATTTTCACGCAAAATATTTTCAATAATTCTCAATCATTCATCGCTCGGTTCATCATGAATACGCGAAAGAAATGGAATTTTTCTTTTAGTACACCATTTTGCTACTTCCTCATTGGCAATAACCATGAATTCCTCAATGAGAATATGTGCATTATTTCTTTCGCGTTTTTTGATTCCCGTGGGAATATGTGAATTATTTTCAAATTGAAAATACAATTCTGTGGTTTCAAAACTGATTTTTCCTTCTTTTTGTCTTCGTTTTTTGAGTATTTCAAAAAGTTCAAATGCACTATTTATAGTAATTTCCAGTTTTTTATCAGCAAAATTTTTTTCAGAAAAATTTTTTAAAAATTTCATCATACACGCCACGATGCTGGCTTTGAATATAACTTGTAAAAATGTCCGTATGCAACACGCGTCCTGTTTTTGCTTCTATTTTCATAAGCGCGGTGAGTGTTTTTTTGCTGGTTTCTGGAGTGAGGCTACAGAGATGATTAGAAAGCGTCTCTGGGAGCATAGGAATCACTTTTTCAGGAAGATAAATACTCGTTCCGCGATTTCTTGCTTCTATATCAATAGGAGATTTTTCCGTGACAAAATGGCTCACATCAGCAATATGCACTCATAAAAGATAGCTTCCATCATCAAGTCGCGCTATGCTGATAGCATCGTCAAGGTCTTTGGCATCAGCACCATCAATAGTCAGAGTGTACCAGTTTCGCAAGTCAACACGAGTTTCAGTATTGTCTGAAATAGTTGCAAAATATGGCAAATCTGCATGCACTTTGTATGCTTCTGATATTCACTGTTCTGATGCGAGCAGTGAATCAACACGAAAATTATTTTCTACTTTTTTCCAATTTTCTTCAGAATTTTTCAAAAATTTTTCCTGTTTTTTGATATCAGAATTCCAGTTTTCGGAAATATTATTCAAAAATAAAATACCGCCAATTTCCTCATCGTGTTCAGAA
>JBHBSX010000117.1:0-10149 GCA_041779175.1 Candidatus Altimarinota bacterium
CATATTCAAACTGCATTTGATAATTGTCTTCTTAATGGTCGTAAGACTATGGGTGGTGAGACGCTTTTGGCAAATGGTGTTCGTGTTTATGAGCCAGAATCATATATCACTCTTGCTGAAACAGCGAAGGTGTTGTATAATATTGTACATCAATAATTATTAATTTCAAAAAACTAAAACTACGTATTTCTGTAGTTTTAGTTTTTTATTTTATCTGAATATTCTCACCAAATATTATAGTTTTTTAGATAAAATCATACTATACAATCAAGGATTTTTTAATGGTAAATATTTTTTCCTAAAATTATTTTTTCAATTCTTTTGCAAGAAAAAACATTTTTATATTATAAATCATATATTATGAATGAAAATTTTTATTTTTTTAAATACATAAATCATTCTTATATCTCTCTGAAAGGAGATTTTTATACTTTATATTTTTAAAAAAAATTTCAAAAATTATATTCACTGCATATCTCTCCGCCACGAGGACTTAAAGAGAGAAACAAACAAACGCCGAGAGGAACGCTAGGAATTTTAAATACAATGCTGATTGTCATAAAATATAAAAAACATTTCCTATGATGTTTTTATATTTTTCAAAATTTTTTAAAAATATTTATATAAAAATATGAGCAAATAACATCAATATATGTGCTATTTTTTATTGTAAAAATTTTTAAAATAAAAAACTATCAACGATATTTTCATTCAAAATTATTATTTTTTTTATTCAAATTCTTCTATGAGAAAGAAATTTAGAATTGCAAGTGAAAAATAAAATACCCCTCTTAAGAGAATAAGAGAGACTCATCTTAGGATTTTTTAAAAAAAATTTTTAAGATTAAATCACTTTTTTCAAGAGGGATATAAGGAATTTGATATTTTGAAAAAATCTAAAACCCTTCATTCATAATTCATAAAGAATAAAAATATTAAAAACTAAAGAGGAACGGATAAAATAAATTAAAAAAAACACTGATATATATCAGTGTTTTTTTTAATTATGCAACTTTATGTGCTTCATCATCATTAGTTGAATCCGTAAAAGCAAGATCAAAAACCTGTTTGGAGATTCTTGATCGAATAGCTGTGTTTTGGGAACCTGACTTATTTCCTCTACTTGCGAGAAATTTTTGAAAAAATTCATCAGTAACATCTTGTTCATATTTATAGCCTGGTTTTGTATCCTTAATTGTCATATGATCATATGAACAATTAAAGCCGAGCTGGTTTTCCAATAAAGTTAAGTGCTTGAGAGTATCAGTATTTTTCGCTTTTTCATAATCTTCCCTATTTAAAGTGGAAGTTTTTTCTGTGAGTTTGTCCATCAATTCAGTATATATAATCGTAAACTGCTTTCTTTGATACTCTGGATTCTGATTATATACCTCACTATCACGAAGCTCCTTAAAAAAGTCAATAATTTGTCTTTGAAAAACTATATTACGAGACGCTCCGCTCATAGCCTTAGTATATCCATCGATTTCAAGCGCATCAAGCTGCAAAGAGATTGAACGATACGGAATTTTTTTACCATTTTTTCCTACTTTTTGCAAAAATACATGATTATTCTTAACACCAAAGGTATTATTTCCATTATTAAAATCCTTAAATTGCTTAATACCACCACTTCCTGTATAGTATTCCCCCGCTTCACCCATAATTTCCATATACTTTTCAAGCTTGTACTTATCATCCGAAGGAGTATCTGCATCCTCTATAGCCATAAGGAGAGTTGGATCTGTAAGTTGCAATACAGGATGTAATTCTTTGTGATATTTTTTCCAAAATAAGGCCAAATCCTTAAAAATATCTTCCTTGTGCTTATATCCCGTAGCATTAACCATTTTTTGAATTTCTGCATACTTGCGATAGATTTCTGAATCCGCACCAAATTTTTTACGAATAGCAATAGCAATAACGTCGCGATATATTTCAGAATTAGCTTTATTTTTACAGAAACCAACACCATGAAACGAATATCCTTTGTATCTAAAAACCTGGAACCTGTCAAGTGTTTTTGAATTCACATAATACGGAGCATTGCTGGCTGCAATAACAAAGAATGGACCAAAAGCTTCCAAATCTGTTGTTTTTTCCATAATCTTCGGAATAGCTCCTGCTGTGATCTCAAATTCATTTGAATACATTTTTGAATATGCATACTGAATACGATCTTTAGCATTTGGAATATCATCCGCTTCAGCCTCTCATTTCTTTTCTTGTTCTGCTTTTGTATTATCAGCCGCTTTCCAAAATGGTGCACCACCACCAAGAGCCTGAACCATATTATTCTCTTGATTTAACTTAAATAATCTTTCTATAAGCTTTTCTTCTGCTGGATGATGGCGAGTTTCCTTATCCTCACCAACAACCTTTGAAAAACACTTTTGAAAAGCAGGCTTTGGATCCACTCCAATAGCATGACAAACCTTATTAAACCACTTATAAGTATTATCTTGCTGATCAGAAAGCCCAGAATCTGGATATAAATGCCCTCACATTTCTATAGTGATCATCAGTGCTGCAAGAGTTTCATGAGGCTGCGGATTTCATTCAAAAATAACATTTACAATATGGTTTCTCATTGCTTTTCCTTTGAATCTTTCTTTCCAATCATCTTTGGTTCCATTGATAAGTTTTGACATAGCTGATATAGCACTTGCACCTGTAAACTTGTTAATTCTCATAAAAGCATATGCCGAACGAACTTCCGCCTTATGATCAAATTTTTTCTTATAATATTCATAAATATGCTTTGCTCCGAATATAATTTCAGCTGGCGTCACAAATCGAATAAAAGGCTGTTCTTTATCTTCCATATATTCCCCATTTTCTACCTTCATTTTCTCTTCATAAGCCTGCACTGGATCCATTTGAACTGTTTTTCCATCACCACGAATCACCTCTTGGCTAACCGCTGGTTCCGCAGTCTTCGTTTGTTGCATAATTTGTAAAAGGTGTGTATATGAAATATTTGAAAACGTCTTTCCACCTTTTTTAATTTGCTTTGCTGCCTTTTCCAATTTTTCAATTTTTTTCTTATTTTTTCATCATGCTGCCCTAATGGCATCATCAGTATATTTTTCTTCTATATCCTCTTGTTCTGACGGATCTTTTCTTTCATTTTCTTCTATAAGATCAGCCTCCCATTCTTTATTACTTTTGAATTCTGTCAAAACAGCATCCACTTTTCCATTTGGTTTAAAATCAACCTTAATAAAACTTCTATCACCCTGGAATCCCCAAACATCATACACTGTATTTTCATCAAGTTTATCTTTTTGTACCAATCTTCCATCATGCTCTTTAAGTCCAACAATATTTTTTACTTCATCTCCATTGATAATTCCTGCATTTATTGCAAAATCCTCAAGGCTGGTAGTTTTTCCGAGGCGGCGAGGCTCCATCTCCTCATGATCCAAAGCAAAAACAAAATCTGCAAAAGACATTTCCATTACCTGTCCGTCAAACAGCATAATCTTTGTTTTTTTATTAACCTCATCAATGCTTTGTACTGTTACCATTTCTCTCCATTTTTTCCCATTATTTCTTACTATAACAGAAAAAGTCATTCCTTCTTCAAAACCCTTTTTCTCATTAGCATCATCCAGTGCGTCTAAAGATTTTTTGACATCTTCCAATTCAATAGCATCCATTAAATCTTGATGCTCAATGGCATCTACATCATCTTGTAATGTTATATGTGCATCTTTATCATTCAAGCGATCCATGATATTTTCTGCAAATTCTCGATAAGTAAACGCATAATGATTTTTTGGTGTCCATTCAAACAATCCCACGCCCGTAGATTCAATTTTATATTCCTGTATACGAATACCCTTTCAGCCATCATTGTTATCATTTACTATTTTCCAGAAACCTTTTTGCATTGTGTTTACAATTTCTTGTTTTATAATCTTTCCTTCCACAATATCATCAATTCCCGCATCCCCACCTATTCGTGCTTTAGAATCTGGCAATAAATTATCCTTAAGAAACAATTTCATACTATCCAGGTCTTTGATAGTATTTTTTTGTTGTTCAATGTGTTCAGTATATACCTTATTTTGTTCCTTAAAAATATCAGCAAGTTCTTTTTGAAATTCTGGAGTAAATGATAAACGCAGATTTAATGTTGCAGCAGCAATATCTTCGGTTTTATATTCAAAATTTTGTAAATATTTTTCAACAAGATATCCAATTTCATCCTTTTGTGCATCAGAAAGATCAGTAAATTTTTTTCATGTAAACTCTTGAGAAATTTTATTACGTATCTCTTCTTCTTTGGCCTGAATTTCACTAGCAGGAAAAAGGCTATGTTTTTTAACCTGTTCATGCGTCAAAGTAGGGAAAAATTTTACTATAATTTTCTTTTTATCATTTATATCAATTCAACGAATTGTCAAAAATTTTTCAAATTGACTTTCCTCAAAATGTCCTGTCAACAAAAAAACCTGAATAGATCATCGAAAGTCTTCATCATTATTAAAAAGATCCTTAAGATCCGCATTATTTGCACTGATTGCAAGCAATTCATTTACAAAATCATTAAAATCCTTTGGTTTAAAAAAATTATCAAAATTTGGAATATTCAGCGAAGAGGTAGTGCTATTTTTATTGACAAGAACTTGCTTTAAATTTCTTGACGAAGAAAGTGCTGTAGAAATTTCAGCAACACTAAGCTCCTTGATAACCGCATTCAGACTATCAATATTTTTTGTAATAACGGAAGAATCAAACCACAATTTGAGTTTACTAATCATCATTTGTTCACTATCCTTTCTTTCTTCCAGTATTTCTCGTGCATGAGCCCTGAGAATATTTTCTTTAGTAGCATTATCCAAAGCAGCCTCAAAACCTGCATATGTCTTTGCATCTCGAAATTGATGTCACATTTTTCTCTTAATATCTCAAGAAAAATTACCCAATGCAGCAGGATCTTCCATGATAATTTTTTTTAGCGTTTCTCTTTTTGTCACTGTACTCGCATATTCCTCTTGGACATACTTTCTTATAGCATCACGCATTCTTATTTCCAAGTCTTCTTGCGTATACTTTTTTCTTTCATTTTCCTCTTGATTTCTTTCTTGGCTTTGATCTGGAGTAGACATAATTATAAAAGTTAAAAATATTTTTGTGATTTTATCATAAAATGTTAAAAAAATCAAATAAAAAGTCCAAAAAAATTGACTTTTTGGACTTTTTATTTATGGAATAATATTAGAAATATTTTCAATTGTTTGTACACCCTGATTAATAGTGTTTTCAGCACTTGTTGCCACATTATTAATAGTTTCTATTCCCTCGTTAACTGCCTGCAGAGTACTATCAACCTTTTGGGCTGCATCTTGTACCGTTGTTACAGTAGTTTCATATGTGCTTTTTGCTTGTTCAGCAACATTTTGAGAGCCTTCAATAATAGTTGTAACCCCGCTCGCCACTGTTGGTGCCATATTTTCAATAGTGACAGATACATTTTTTGCTGTATCGGTAATTTGAGTGGAAATAGCATCAGTATCAACCTCGCCACAAGAAACAAGAAATACACTCATGAAAACAACAAAAACAATTTTTTTCATAATATATAAAAAATTTTTAAAAAAATCTGTATTACTACAGATCTTGATTCTAAAATGGTTGCGGAGGTATGAATCGAACATACGACCTCAAGGTTATGAGCCTTGCGAGCTACCACTGCTCTACTCCGCGTCAAATTTATGGACTCATTATATATTTTTTTAAAAAAAGTCAAGAAAAAATTGTCAGAAAAAATTTTTTCTGTATAATGATTGTATATTTATACAAAATTATGAATTCAGCTGAACTTATCATGATGTATTCGCGTGATATCCCAAACAAATACATCATGGAAAATCCCACACTTCGTTATCGCGAAGTTAATCGCGTGTGCAGTGATGTAGTAGAAGTATTTCTTCGAATAGAAAACAATATACTCACAGAGTTTTCATTTGATGGCTATATGTCTGTAACCGCAACTGCTTGCGTTGCAATTACAGGGGAATTGCTCACAAATAGAAATATTGACGATATTCTTTTATTGAATGAAAAATTTATTCATGAAAATATTGGCACTGACATATCTCCGCGTCGTCGCCTTGCTTCCCTGATTGGGCTTTTAGCCATTAAAAACGCTATACATAAATACAAGGAAGATGATATAGTTGAGGATTTTTCTGATATTGAAATATAAAACCACCAATACATATTGGTGGTTTTATATTTGGAAAAATTTTTGTTTGAAATTATTTTTTAAAAAAATTTTTTGAAAAATTACAATAATTCTTTATGAGAGAAAGAAATTTTATATATTTAAAAAAATCAAGATTCTTTTTTATAATTGAATACTTTTCTTATTCTCAAGAATTTCAAAGGAGACACAAAAACAAATATCAAAAAACGAGAAATGAGAAATTTTTAAATAAAATGAAAAAATATTTTTATAAAAATTCAAAAAAATATATCAAAAAAATCTCATAAAATCGTTACTTTTAACAAAATCTTGACAAAATGCTAAAATATTTGCAAATTTAAAAAAATAGTGCTATACTTTTTCTGTAAAAACAAATAACACATATTTTTATGAAAAAGTCAATCATTCTTTTTTTGCTATTAGCAATTATTCCAAACATTGCATTTTCTCAAAATACCCTTCATACAACTCTTGTATCTGAAGATATTAGCATTTTGGACAGTATTTATGCTGAAAATCCTTCTTTTTCTCTCAAAGAAGAATCGGCTGTCACACTCACAGAACTCGAAAAAGCCATAGAACACAAACAGGTTTTTATGGAAGATTTGGGAGATACTTCTTCATCCCCTCCTATTATTGTTAGTCGTGAATTTGCTGTATATTATACACTTCAAAGCATGGGAATACATCTTTCTCCTGAAGATATTGATTCTATAAACGAGAGTTTTGACGATGTGCATTCTGATTCATTCTTTGCGCCATATATTTTTTTTGCAAAAAAAACAGGAATGATTACAGGCTATGAAGATGGGGATTTTCGTCCAAAACACTTTCTAAGTCAAAAAGAATTAAAAACCATCATACATGACACATTTGAAAAAAATTTTGAAAAAATTCAACAAGAATATTCCTTGCTCACAAAATGAAATGAAGATATCACTCTTTATTCTGCTCCTGAAGAAAACTCCACAACATGGAATCTATCTGATTTACTTCAGAGGGTTCAAAAAATAGAATTATTTGACGGAGAAACCTTATATATTCAAAACGAATATTCTGAAACTATTTATGGTTCTATGGATGACAATGAAACTTTATTTTTTCAAAAAATTTCTAATCCAAATGAATATACACTATATTTTGACTATAATGGAATTCCATTTCTTGCAAAAAATCTGCAAAAATTTTCACATTCACTCATTTCTCAAATAATGATTGATAGTATCAATGCATACCGTCATACTCATGGATTGTTACCCCTAAAACACAATCACAAACTTGATGCAGTAGCTCAAGAATATGCTCAAACCCTATTTGAAAGTCGTCATTTTGAACATAAAGACGAAGGAGGGAAACGCGTTGGAGATAGAGTGCTTGAAAAAAAATATGACTATATGTATGCTGCCGAGAATCTCGCAAAAGGTCAAACAACTATCGAAGGAGCTATGAATGATTGGCAAAATAGCCCATCACACAACAAAAATCTTCTCAATCCAAATATCGAAGATGTGGGCATTGGTTTCTATGGAAACTACTGGGTACAAGTATTTGCAAAAGAATTATCACATTCTCAAGAAAAATAATTTTCATTTATTGTTGCTTTGATATCTTATATTCTTTCAGCATATAAGATATCTTCTCCTCAATTCAAATATCATATAAAAACCACTGACAATATCAGTGGTTTTTATATGATAATATTTTCATCTGAAATAATAGCTGATTTTTATTCTCTCATATGAGAAATACAAGAAAATTTTTATAATTATATTTTTAAAAAAATTTCTAAAAATTCATATTCTCTGTACATTCTAATCCCAAAGATCTAGAGAAATAAAAAACAAAAATTCTGAATCTGAATAAAATCCTGATATATATCTCAAACAAAAGAAATGCTTTAGAAATCAATATCACTCTCTATTTCCACTCATTTTTTATGAAAAATTTTGTGGCCAGTTTGATTTGGAAGTATGGCAATAAGATCAATTTGACAATTTTCCTCATCAATATCATACAATGAAATATATTCATAAAACGCTCGTAAAAATGGCTTTTTCTTGCGAAAATCAAACAATTCCAACGGATGAACAAAATCAGCATTTTCACGATATTTTACTTCTATAAAATAAAATATTTCATCCTTTTTAGCAATAATATCTATTTCTCCGCCATATACACGAAAATTTTTATCACAAATAGAATATCATTTTTCTTGCAAAAACTTTTCTGCAATACTTTCACCAAAATCTCCAATATTTTTAGACATATTTTTTAAAAAATTTTTAAACAGAAAAAATCCCAAATTGGGATTTTATTTTGCAAATTTTTCTGCAAGAAATTGACGAAATTCTTCTCCAAGATCTTCGCGCGCCAATGCATAATCAACTGTTGCCTTGAGATAACCGAGCTTATCTCCCGTGTCATAACGTATTCCAGAGATTTCTAGTCCATGCAAAGCCTTTCCATCAGCAAGCATTTTGGCAAAGGCATCAGCAAGGCGGATTTCTCCATCTTTACTAGCCTTTTCGCCATCTTTTTCAAGATATTCAAATACTTCTTTTGTGATCACATACTTTCCGATAACACCAAGACGAGAATTTGTTTCTGTTGGTTTTGGCTTTTCCAAAAATTTTGAAACTCCGTGGATTTTTCCATTTTCATCATTGGTTTCTACAATTCCATACGAAGATACCTTATCATCGCTCACGCGTTCCAGAGCAATAACTGGCGTTTTCATCTGTTCATATGCTTCCACCAATTGTTTTGCGCCGCCTTTTTCTCCACGAATCAAGTCATCGCCAAAAAGTATCACACAAGCCTCGTCACCAATAAGATTTTTTGCCTGCAAAATCGCATCACCATCACCACGAGGTTCTCCTTGACGCACAAAATAAAATTTTGCCATTTTGCTAATTTTTTGAACTTTTTCCAATTCTTTTGTCTTTCCTTTTGTAGAAAGCAAGTGTTCCAATTCAAATGAAGTATCAAAATGATCTTCGAGTGTTTTTTTGGTATGATTGGTAATAAAAATAATATCAGTAATTCCCGCTTCTATTGCTTCTTCCACCAACATTTGAATCACAGGTGTATCAACAATAGTCAGCATTTCTTTTGGTTGAGATTTTGTTGCTGGCAAAAAACGCGTTCCAAATCCAGCAGCAGGAATAATACACTTTGTAATTTTCATAAAAAATTTTTTAAAAATTATTGAACTGTCCCCGTACTTGTATTTTCAATTATCTCAGCATTATACGAAGTTATAACCATTGCCATATCTTCACAAATTTTCTTATTTGTCTCATCCTCAATAATAGAACAATCTTCTTTTTTTAAATCTTGTCTCATTGACAATGTTTTTAAAACACAAGCACTTTTTGCTTCTGCCGCTCATATTGCATCATCTCCATAAAGAGCTGTGATTTCATTACACTGATTAGTATCATTATTTTTCTCGGCATTATGCTGGATAATTGCTGTTTTACAAGCAACCGCCACTTTTGTATCTGTTATAATATCACAGCTTGCTATATCTGCATTGCTATCAAGACTTGAAACCACCACTCCAAGACGACAAGAATTTTTTTCTACATCTGTCATAAGCTCATCACAAAAGCTTGCATTTTTTTCTTTTTGAGACAATTCTATAGCCACTGACTGCATACACGCATTAACATATGGAGTCATACAAGCATTGAACTCTTGTGTATTTGTAATTTTTTCAGACGAATTCTTGAGTGTTTCACTAAAACTTTCTGTAGAAACAACAGATCCTGTTGCCTGATTTTGATTAGTAGTTTCTGTGGCTTGTCCACAAGAAACAAGAAAAAATAAAACAATAATAAATAAAAACTTTTTCATAAATTTTAAATAAAAAAACAAAAAGTAAAAGTATTATAATAAAAATTATGTTTTCGCAAAATTATTTTTTCAAA
>JBHBSX010000118.1:0-7246 GCA_041779175.1 Candidatus Altimarinota bacterium
AATAAATAATTCTAATTCTTTAATATTTGGAATTCATAGACCATGTTGCATTCCTGTGATGGATTGGAGAGGAATATTGTTTTGTTCCAAGAATTGAAAGAGCTGTTTGAGTTCTGACTTGGAAGTATTTATGATAGTAGAAATTCATTGCCCCAAAGCAAACATTCCACTAATACTTGAAGTACTTGGCTTCTTATTATTTGAGGAAGATCAAGCACGATTGAGTATAGTAAAAAGCTTATCTATAGTTGCTTGTTGTTCTTTTTCCAATAGATTCTTAAATTCTTTTCTATTTTGAAATTTTTTTATAAAATTATCAAAAGAAGATGCAATAGTAATATCTGGAATATTAACAACCTCTCAAGTTCTTCATTTTACTATAGTTTGTAGAAGTGAAGACCGTCTTTGTATTTTGTTCTTGAGATTATAAGAATAATCTTTTGGTGTATTACGATTTGACATAATATTTTTTAAAAAAATCCATTTTATTATAGATTATATTTTTATTTTGTCAAATTTTGTTATGATTAAAAAAACTTGATTTTTTAAAAAAATATATATAATAAACGGGCAGTATACAGTTTGTGTACTTTTTATTTTTTATTTTTGGAAACTATGTTTTCTCTCGAAGCAAAGATCCGTACAGAAGCAGCTCGCGAAACTCGTGAAGCAGGACTTGTTCCAGCGGTAGTGTACGGCAAGGATGTTCCTTCGACTATGATCGCTGTTGGAACTTCTGATTTTATCAAATTGTATCGCACTCTTCCAGCCGATGCAACTATCACTCTAACAGTTGATGGTAAAAAGCATACAACTCGTATTCAAGAACTACAACGCCACCCAGTTACTGGCGCTGCACTTCACATTGATTTTGTTATTGCATAATAATTCCCCGTTTTTGGGGATTTATTTTTAAAAATTTTAAAAAATTTTGCATTTTAATAAAAAATTTATATAATCACTTTGTTTTTTAAATAAATTTTATGATTATTAAACTTGTTGGTTCTGGGGAAGAACTTCAAAATCTTGAATCTCTTGTAAACAAAGCACTATCTGAACTCGCACTCGATGATGCTGTCAAAGTAGAAACCACTGATGATTCTGCTTATAAAATGGAACTTGGTATTACTGAAAATCCTGCACTCGCTATCGAGGAAGAATCTATTGATTTTAAAGATATGATTTTTCAATGAGAAACTCCAGAATATGACGAGATTAAATCTATGTTTATCTCAATTCTTGGAGATGAAGATGAAGGAATGGGAGGTTCTTGTGGATCGGGTTCTTGTGGATCTTGTGAATCAGGTTGTCATTAAAATTATTATAAAAAAATCGTCAAGTGAAAATGCTTGACGATTTTTTGTAAAAATGATATCATGAGACAAATAATTTTTTGTCTATGAAAAACCAACCCATGGAACATATTGTTCATCAGGAACAAAATCAAGAACATAAACACTTAACTCCAGAAATGCAAAAAGTTCTTGATAATGCAATTTTTGAGATCAAAAACAATCCAGAAATGCAAAAGGCTGTAAAAGAAGATTTTTCAAATTTATTTGAAATGCTAGCACAAAACCCAGAAACAGCTGCGATTCTTGATGCTAAAGTTACCGATAAAATGAATACAGAATTGACAAACATCAAAAATCAACACGCACAAGGCGAGATATATTCCGAAGAAGCGCGTGAAAATTCCAAACAAGCTATTTTGCAAGCAACTATTCAAAGACTTCAGATTTTCGCCACACAGAACAATTTTCAAATATCATAATTTCCTTTTTTGTAATTTTTTGTAAAAGCCACCAACAATGTGTCGGTGGCTTTTGGCGGCAAAAATTTACATCTAAAATTATTACTTTTTCTTTTTAAAATCACTATGAAATTAGAATCTATAATAGGTTATTATTTTTATATATTTTTTAAAAAAATTTTTTTAAAAATTCATATTTGTTACAAATCCTTAAGTTCTCAAAAAAGGTGGGGACAAGAGTAATAATAAACACTCTAGCTGGACACTAGAGTGAGAGTTTTGGAATGAAATAAAAATCCCAATATCGGGATTTTTTTAGTATCATTCGCGAAATCACTTTGACTGACGACCTTTTGTTGGATGATTATAACTTCATGTACGGCCATACATTTGACCAGCAACATCAGGATTTCCATATCGATCTTCTATATACTTCATAAATCCAACTGCCTCATTGATTGGATCACCAATCCCCTTTCGTCCATTTGGATAATATTTATCCACATTAGAAAGCAAAAGCTGTCCAAGTCCAGAAGCAGTAGAACGTGCTCCAATTGGATTTTTTGCAGACGAACTATTGGCACGATCATAGAACTGATCAAATCACATATTTTTGATAGTATAATTCAAAACACCTACCTTTCCATTTGACTCACGACCAAGAATATAATGTAATTTTGGATTTGTGGCCCAATCTTCTGGCAACCCACCAACTTTTGCAGCAATTCGAAACAAAAGAACAGCATCAGGAGAATTTGGTTGAAATTGTTTTATAGAACGAATTCTATTGATTTCTTCCTGTGTAATCTGCAGTGACATCAATTTTTCTGCATCAATATTTCCAGAATAATCACGAGCCACAACTTGAGACTTATTAGCCTCAATATCTTCAGCTGAATACCCAACCTTTTGTGCTACCGACTTGTAGATACCATTATCACCTTCCGACAAATAAGCAATAAAAGCCAAAGACATTTTTCCATTTGCATCAACTGCCGCGGTTTGAGTATTTTTATAAAAAAAGCCTTTTTTACGATCAATATCAACAAAGAAATCTTCCATAACAGCACGTCGAGTGCTTTCATCAGTAATTTTTGAAAGTTCTGATTGAAATAATCAAAGTGCCACATCAGGAGCAATTCCTCGCTTTTCTGCTTCGGTTGCAATTTCCAGATCAATAGGATTTGTATAATTTTTCGCATCAATTTTTGATACAAAAGTTTTTTGAAGTTCAGCAGTTGGAACAATTTTTTCAATAGAAAGATTTGTTTCATCACGAATAATCAATCGCTTTCATTTTTCTGAAAAAAATTCTCATTCCAAACTACTACGAAAAAACTTTTCTCCACCGGATGAAATCTCACGAATCTCTGGAGGAAAAATTATACCAGCAGTAACCGAACGATACAATTGACGATTAAAACGTCCATTAAATGAAAAATTTATCTCAACTTGTTTTACTGATCCATCTAGAATCTTTGATGTATCTATATTTCCCACCGTTACCGCCTGAAGTCGCTTCTCACGAGGCATTTGCAAAAATGTTGTCACATCCATTTGACGTAATTTTTCAATTTCTTGTTCTGACAATTTATCATTGAGGCGAACGCCATTATGAAGAAAACGAAAATTTTTTAAAAAAATTGCTTGTTGTTCGTCAATTTCTAGAATTCTTTTTTCAAGATCAGAAATTTTATCAAGAATTTCTGGAGAATCTGCAAGCTTCTCAGGAGCATTCTGATACACTGAAAGCTCTTGATTTTTGATTTGCAATTCACTGGAAGTTCACTGAATTTCTGAAAGAATTTTTTTCATATCCTCAAGAACCGAACGCTTTTCTTGCAAAATTTTTTCTGTCATTTGTTTTTGCTCTTGAGTCATTTCTTGTCCAGCAAAAACCGTTTCAATCGTTGTTTGAAAATCTGTAATTGATTTTTCTAAAATTTTTGCAGAATTTTCTAATTCTCACACCTTTGCATCAATTTCACTTTGTGGTTTATTTTGTGGAGTTTTTGTAGTATCAATGTTTAATTGAGCAAGTTTATCAATCTGTGCCTGACGCATCAATGAATAGGCACCAAAAGGATGAATACCATCTTTTCCTTTTCCAGATCATTCAAAAGTAGGATTTAATTGATTTGGATTATTTGAATCTCGCAACATAGCATGATAATCAATATAATCATACTTTGAACGAATATATTCATTGACTTTGTTGATGGTTGCACTGCGTTCAGCTGGAGTTGCTCCCATGGCTTTCATAGCATTACGAACAGTTGTTGTACTTTCAGTAAAAGGAGGAATCGTTCCTACCACTACTTTTACACCATTTTGTTTTGCCAATGCAACGATTTTATCAATATTGGCAATAATTTGTTCAGCAGATTTGTTCGCAAAAATATCATTCGTTCCACCGAGCAAAAACATTACTTTTTTGCTTTTAAGAGTTTCAATATCTTTATTCACCGCATCAAACATCCAAGACGTTTGCTTTCCTGTTGATACCGAAGTTTTTGCAACATTCACACCAGTGGTCAGTCCAACAGAAAGAGAATCTCCCACAATATACGCGTCACGCTCATAGCTGAGACCCAGATTCTCAGCCACTTTTTCTGATTGAGAGTTGATTTTTTCAGACATAAAATATATAAAAATTGTAAACAA
The DNA here is from genome assembly GCA_041779175.1 of Candidatus Altimarinota bacterium. Taxonomy (GTDB): domain Bacteria; phylum Patescibacteriota; class Gracilibacteria; order BD1-5; family UBA2023; genus GN02-873. The sequence continues at coordinate 4,418 of JBHBSX010000118.1, forward strand.
AGTTATTTTAACATATTTTTAGAAAAAAATCAAGTTTTATTGCAATTTTTATTATATAAAAACCACCGATGCCTTTTCAGTGGTTTTTATATAATTTTTTAATTACATCAATAGCATTGATATATTTTAGAAATTTTTCAAAATTTTTAAATTCTTTTTCCAAGTGTAATCAATCTTTGCTCAAATCCATATTTTTCATAAAAATTTTTTGCCAAAATATTTGGTGCAAAAACCGAAATTTCAATATGCGTGGCACCAAGATTTTTTAACAAATTTTCAGATTCTTGTAATAATTTTCGAGCGATTCCAAGCTTGCGAAACTCACTCTTCACATACAAATCGTGGATAATTCCATATTTTTTGATTTGACTGGCAGCATCGTTATTTTCTGCGATTTCAGCGTGAATAAAAGCTACAGCTCTGCTTTCAACAATAGCAAGCAAAATAATATTTTCATGATTTTTATGTTTTTCAAGGATTTCTTGAACTTCATCTTTGGTATTATGTTTTTGCAAATCATCATCCCAAAAATCCAAATCCACCACAAAATCCGAAAGTTCTTGATACATTCAGCAAAAATCTTGAAAAAATTGTTGATTATAGTGAGTTATTTCCATTTTTAAAAATTTTTTTAAAAAATTATAATTCTATCATTTGCAAAAAATCTTGCAAATTCAGAATTTTGATACCAAATTCTTCCGCTTTTTTCATTTTTGAACCCGCTTTTTCTCAAGCAATAAGAAAATCCAATTTAGCCGAAACTGAAGATCGTACTTCCCCGCCATTTTTCTCAATAATATCATGAATTTCATCACGACTCATAGAATCAAAACTTCCCGTAACACAAAAAGATTTTCCGCCAAGAATACTATCAGTAGTATTTATTTTTTCTGTTTTTTCAAAAGATAATTCTTTGAAAAATTTTTCAATATTTTCACGATTATTTTCTACAAAATTCACAAAACCGCGTGCGGTTTCTGGTCAAATATCAGAAAGCTCAAGCAAGTCTTCTTCTGTAGTTGCAAAAATTTTTGAAAAAATTTCATCAAGAGAATTCAGTCCAACAAAAATTTTAGCAATTTGTTTGGCAGTTTTTTTGCCGACATTTGGTATTCACATAGCCACAAACGCACGATCAAGCGTTGTGTGACGCGCTTTTTCGAGAGAATCTATAAGATTATTCACTGATTTTTCTTTGTAGCCATCAAGTGACAGAATTTCATTTTTAAAATTTTTTAACTGAAAAACCGAAGCAAAATCCGTAATCCATCATTTTTCCAAAAATAATTCAATTTGTTTTTCGCCAAGTCCGTCAATATTCATTCATTGTTTGGAAACAAACATTTCAAGTTGTCACTGGATTTTGGCTGGACAATGCTTATTTGGACAGAAAATCGCAACCTTTCATTCTTCTTGTTGCAAATGCGTTCCACAAATCGGACAAGTCTCTGGTGCGGTAATTATTTTTTCATTTCCTGTTCTTACTCATTCTACTACAGATACTATCTCAGGTATCACTTCTCATGCACGCATCACAAAAACTACATCTCATTCACGAACTCATTTTTTGCCGAGTTCATCATAATTGTGAAGTGTTGCGCGCTTGACAATCACGCCCGTCACTTCCACAGGTTCAAGATTCGCCACTGGCGTTACTGCTCCAGTGCGACCCACAGAGTGCTCAATAGAAAGCACTTTTGTTCTCACTTGTTTTGCGGGAAATTTGTAGGCAATGGCATATCTCGGATGATGTTCAGTGCGACCGAGAATATCCCACAATTTCATATCATCAAGCTTAATCACCATTCCATCAATATCAAAATCAAAATAATCTTTGATTTCATTTGGTCATTTTTCAGACAAATACCACTTCGTTTCGCGAATAATCATTTCTGACATATTCGCAATTCCAAAAATATCCTTAAAATCAAAATCTTGTCTCTCAAATCCCCATTTTAAAAGCAAATCCATAAGATCATGATATGAAAAAATCTGAAAATTCGCATCAATTCCCTGCTCAATCTGCGGAATAGCATAAGCAAAAAATTCCAAATCTCGACTGCGAGTAATCAGTGGATCAAGCTGGCGAAGTGATCCCGAAGCCGCATTTCTTGGATTGGCAAACAACTTTTCTCATTTGGCAAGTCGTTCAGCATTTACCCTTTCAAAAGTTTTGCGACTCATCATCACTTCCCCACGAATTTCCATTCTTTCTATACTACTGAGAGTATTTATTTTTTTGGGAATATTTTTGATTTCAAAAGCACCAAGCGTTACATCTTCTCATTCTAATCAGCTTCCGCGAGTTATTGCTTGTTTGAGAATTCATTTTTCATAAATAAGTGCAAGTCCGAGTCCATCATATTTTGGCTGAATATAATAACGAAAATCGCCAAGATTTCAGATTTTTTTGATAAGAATATTTCTCATTCTCTCTTCAAAATCACGAACTTCCGCTTCATTGTAGGTATTATCAAGCGAAATCATCGGATAAATATGGCGAACTTTTTGGAATTGTTCGCTTGTGAGAATAGCAAGTTTGGCAGTTGGTGAATTCTCATCAAGCATATCATAATCCGATTCCAAGCGTGCCAAAGCGTGAAATAACTTGTCATATTCTTCATCAGAAATAATCGGTGATTCTTCTTGATGATACAGCCGATTATGTTCAACAATCGCTTCACGAAGCGGAAAAATATCTTCTTTTTTGAGTCTATGAATTCTAGATAAAAAATCCGTTGATAGAGCAAGAAGTTCAGATTTTTGCATATTTTTTGAAATTTTTTAAATTTTTGAATTTTTCGCTCGGCATTATATTGGTTTTTTCAT
>JBHBSX010000119.1:0-4958 GCA_041779175.1 Candidatus Altimarinota bacterium
TGCAGAATTGCATAAATTTCTTTTTGAAGAATGGTTTGAAGGTGCGCATGATGCGATGATAGATGTAGAGGCAACAATGCGATCATTTGTAGAACTTGTAAAGCGTGGAGTTATTACTCTCGAAACTTCCAATGTAATGAGATTATTTTAAATTTAAGGTTATTTTAAATTATTAGATTTTTTTAATTATTAAAATTATTGAAATTATTTGTTAATTCTAAATTATTTTTAATTATTAGAAAATCCAGTGTATTGTTTGAAAATATGCTGGATTTTTATTTGCAAAAACTTCTCTCAATATACAACTTGAATACTTTCTTTTTTATTTTTACAGACTAAAAGCTCATTATATACAACAAATGCGATTTACAATAAGCAATTTTTTAAAAAGAAATAATATATCGTATTTCTCTTTATTACAAATCTTAAAATCTGTAAATAAATATTTTATTGTCAAATACTATCAATATATAGTTAGGTTTTTTGTATTAAAAATATTTATAATTATTATGATTATATATCACAAAAACAATCGACTGTTTTTTTGAAGTTAAATGCATTTCAAGTAAGATTTAGTAATTGGATTTTATGACACAAGTCGTTTTTTTACTTTATTTATAAGACGGGGTATGTGATTCTACTTTTTATTAAAAAATAAAAACAAAAAACACCTAAAAATTTAGATGTTTTTAAAAATTAATACAAAATTCTTATAAGAAAATCTTATACCACAAAATACAAAGGCAGCTCAAAAATATTTTTTAAATTTAAGTTTTTAAAGATAATATTTTATTTTATCAAATCATTGACAATCTGTTGTTGTGTAATAAGATCAACCCGACCTGTTTGTCCAATATTTTTTTGATATTGGTATTTTCGAAGGGAGTGAAGGGTTTCCAGATTCATGATGCCATCCTGTCTTTCGGTGTTGTATCCCATTTGAGTAAGAAATTTTTGTAAATTTAATACCTTGGAATCATATTGTCCAAAAAATCCTGTTCGGGTATTTTCTGCATAATATTCAGCATTCTGAGTGGTTATTTTTTGAGAAGAAGAATTGGAAGTAGTATTATTAATGACCTGCTTTGTGGCTATGTTTCCTGTTTTGAGAAAATTATTATATACCTCCAAGAGCTTGGCTGTGGTTTTTGGTCAATAAGCCCCAGCTGCCACATCATCACGAGATGGAACAATAGCATAATCCATCTGAAAATCTGTTATTACTTCCTTGAAACTTTTTGTAGTATCATATCCAAGTGCTTTAAGTCGCATTACTGCAAGTTGTGTAGCTTGTGGCGCGTTTTTGATAATATTTTGTAAATCAAGAGAAACGGGAGTTTTGCTATCAACTATGGTTCCTGTAATTTCTCTACGCCCCCAAGCAAGAGTTCGCTTGAGTCATTCATCTCCATAACCCATCCAAATATCAATTCTGTCTATATTTTCTCAGGCATTAATTGATCATCCTCGATCATGAACTCCTACTGCCCCAATTCCTTCAAGAGCAATTTTTGTACCAAAGGCATAATTTTTTGGAGCCGCAATCATACCTACAAATACAGGAGTACCATCTGATGCTTGTATTCCTTCGCCATTAAGTTTTTTATCAGCTTCATAACTCCCTTGATAATAATTTTCTTGATTAGGAAGTGGAGAATAATATGCTGTCGCAATGAAAGTTCTTGTTTCGCCTACATGAACTTCAGTTGCTGCTACCGAAGTTTCAATACTTGGAACCAATGTTGCTATTCCAGATAATATTACATAAAAAAATATTTTTTTTGCAAAAATTTTAATAGCATTTTTATGATTTTTTTCAAGGAGACTGTGTGATTTTATATTATTAAAAGCTTTAAAATCACGATTCATAAGCATATCCACACGTTCAAGTGTATTACGAGAGAGAGTTAATGAAGAATTATCCATTCATAAATTTTAGAAATAAAAACTCAACTTGTATAAAAACTACACAAGGAGCATAAAAAATTTTTAAAAAATTTTCAAAAAGTATCATAACATATATTTGTCTTTTAAGCGAATATTTTTACTTGACAGATTACAATATTTGTTCAATAATATTTTTTAAAAATTTTTTCAAAAAATAAATACAAGATTATTTTTGGCTTAAAAACATTGTTTTCTGTATTTTTTCTTTTAATAAAAATTTTTGATGAAAAGTATTATATTCATAAAAATATTTTTTTCAAAAAATTTTTTGCTTTTTCAAAATTTTTGTATATAATCCATGTGCTTTGAAATTCTTGGTTTCTTGCATGGCGGCCATAGCTCAGTTGGTTAGAGCGCCAGACTGTGAATCTGGAGGTCGTGGGTTCGAGCCCCATTGGCCGCCCCATTATTGATATTTAGAATTTGGATGATATATCTGAAATGAAGAGGAGAATTATATAATTCTCATTTTTGTTTTATAATAAAAATCACTTTCTAGATCTCTTTCAGAGAATTCTCGATTTTAGCAGAAAGTATTCGATGTACAGGAATATTTTCTGTTAAAATCAAGATTTTATTCTCTAATTTTACTTCTTAATTTTTATTTTTCTATGTCAGATTTTGCAAAAGATCTCGCATCAGCTGCACCGATTCAATCATTCAATGTTGGTGATGTTGTAGGTGGAACTGTTATTGTTGCTGATCAAAAAATGATTCTTATTGATCTTGATGGTCAATTCACTGGTATTATTACTGGTAATCATATGCAATCTTCTACTGAAGATTCTACAGCTATCAATGCTGGTGATCGTATCGAATCAATTATTATTGGTAATGATCCTCACTCAGGACTTGTTCACCTCTCTCTTCGCAAGGCTTCTCAAGCAAAACTTATTGAAAAACTTCATTCAAATTTTGATACAAAAGAAATTATTACTGTTGTACCAAATGAAGCAAACAAGGGTGGTCTTCTTATTGATCTTGACGGAATCAAAGGTTTTATCCCAGTTTCTCAATTGACACCGCTTCACTATCCTCGCGTTGAAAATGCAAATCCAGAAAAGATTCTTGAACAACTCAATCGTCTTGTTGGAAAGCCATTCCAAGTTCGCGTGATCAATGTTGATCAATCTGGAAAGAAAATCATTTTCTCTGAAAAGGCAGCAATTGAAGAACAACGCTCACAAGCGCTTTCAACTATGAAGGTTGGTGATGTTGTAGAAGGTGCGGTTTCTGGTATCCTTACTTACGGTCTCTTCGTTACATTCCACGGAGTTGAAGGTCTTGTTCATGTTTCAGAAATTGATTGGGGACATGTAAATAATCCTCACAAATACGCTCGTGTTGGTGATAAGGTTACTGTTCAGATTATTGGAATTGAAGGAGAAAAAATTTCTCTTTCTATCAAGCGTCTTAAATCTAATCCTTGGCAAGTTCTTGCTGATAAGTATCAAGTTGGTGATATTATTGAGGCCCCAATTCTTCGTCTTTCTCAATTTGGTATTTTCCTTGAACTTGACGGAGGAATCTCTGGTCTTATTCATCTTTCTGAAATTCCAGCTGAAATGATGGAAGGAATTGAAGAAAAAATTCATGTTGGAGAAATGATGAAGGCTCGTATTATTACTTTTGATTCTCAAGCAAAACGTATCGGACTTTCACTCAAGGCTCTTGATCCAAATTATGTTCCACCTGCAGAGCCAGTTGAAATTCCAGCTGAAGCTCTTGAAGCATAATTCTCAAAATATATTAAAAAATCTCACAGAAATGTGGGATTTTTCTTTTATTTAAAACTCCTAATACTCCACCTCTCAGTGTTCATTTAATTTTTTCTCAGATAAGAGTGGTAGAAGTATGCAGCAAATATAAATTTTATTTTTAGAATTTTTTTTTAAATATCAATATAAAGACTCTTGCAAAGCATAAGTTTATAAAAATCCCAAAAGTATAACATTAATAATTGTAGATGAAAATCTTTGCTATTAAAAAAACCACAAAATGTGTCGATGGTTTTTATTGATGAAAATTTTTGTTTGAAAGTATTATTTTTTCTTTTTTAAAATTCTCATAAAATGAGAATTTATAAGAGATTTTTATATTTTTTAAAAAATTTTCTAAAAACTCATATCCACTACATATTCTCTATCTTAAAAAATGAGTACCGAGGATAAAATACTAGAAGTTTTAGATGCAATAAAAACCACTGAAACATGTCGGTGGTTTTTATTGTATAAAATTTTTGGAAAATATATAAACAAATACTTGTGAATAAATTTTAAAAAATTTTTAAAACGGAATATCTTCAATAGAAATATCTTCTTCTGGTTGTGGCTTTGCACGAGCAGAGGTCGCTGGTGCTGAATATGAAGAAGATTCATAAGAATCTGAACCATAAGAACCACTTCCACCTGTATTATTAGAAGAAAGGAGAATGATATTTTCCGCAACAATCTCCGTCTTATAACGCTTTTGACCAGTAGTTGCATCGTCCCAGCTTCGTGTCTGAAGATATCCCTCTACATACACTTTTTTTCCTTTATTCATATACTGTTCAGCAAGATCTGCAAGAAAACGCCAAGCCGTAACATTATGATATTCTACCGCTTCTTGCATCATACCAGACGCATCTTTCCATTTTCTATTTGTTGCTACAGAAAATGTTGCCACTTTTTGTCCATTTGGAGTTTCACGAACATCTGGATCAGCCGTGAGATTTCCGATAAGTTGTACTTTATTAAGAGAACTTGCCATAAATTATTTTTTAAAAATAGTATAATGATTATATGGATTTTTAATTTTTTGCAAATAAAAATCCAGCATATTTCGTATAACATGCTGGATTTTTCGAAAATTAAGAAATTTAAAACAACCTCATTACATTGGAAGTTTCGAGAGTAATAACTCCACGCTTTACAAGTTCTACAAATGATCGCATTGTTGCCTCTACATCTATCATCGCATCATGCGCACCTTCAAACCATTCTTCAAAAAGAAATTTATGCAATTCTGCA
>JBHBSX010000120.1:0-2836 GCA_041779175.1 Candidatus Altimarinota bacterium
ATTTCGATTTATACTCCACTTCAAAAACTTTTAAAAGAAAAAAGTATCACAGAACTTGCACACTTGTATTCTATTCATACTGCGGAAATTGATGATATTTTTGAGCATGAAATTGATAAAGTGGTTATTGGAAAAGTGCTTACTTGTGAAAAACATCCAGAATCTACAAAACTTTCTATTGTTCGTCTTGATCTCGGAGAATATGGAGAAGAAACTATTCTTACAGGGGCGGCCAATATAGTTGATGCCAAATATGTGCCAGTTGCTATGGTTGGCGCGGCGCTTGATAATGGGAATTTTGTTATTTGAGAACGGAAAATGGCAGGAATGATTTCTCGTGGAATGATTTGTTGAGACAATGAAATCGCTCTTGTAACAGAAGTTGCATCAGGAATTATGATTCTTGAAGAAATTTGGGATGAAAAAATATTAGAAAAAATGATTGGAAAATCAGTATTTGATCTTGAAATTGATTTTCCTGGAATTGGCGGGGAAATTGTTAAGATTCCACTTCGTGATACTACTTTTGAAATTGATAATAAATTTATTACTAATCGTCCAGATTTATTCTCTGTGGTAGGAAATGCTCGTGAATGGGCAACGGTTTTTGGTGAGAATTTTACTTCTCCTATGTCTACAAGTATTGAACCAGAACTCCTTTCTAATACACAAATCCCAGTATCTATTGAATCAGATAAGTGTCTTGCATACACACTTCTTGAAATGAAAGATTTGTCTGTGAGTAAGTCTCCACTTGCAATCAAGATTATGATGGAGCGAGCAGGATTGGCGCCAAAACTCGATATTGTTGATATTACCAATATTCTTCTTGCAGAATATGGGCAACCTATGCATGCTTTTGATGCGGATAAAGTTGTGGGGAGAATCTCCGTTCGTATGGCAAAAGCATGAGAAAAACTCCTTGCACTCAACAATGAAGAATATAAACTCACAGAAAAAGACTTGGTTATTGCTGATGAAAAGGGTCCAATTGCTCTTGCTGGTGTAATCGGTGGTGCAGAAACGGCAGTTTCAGAGACAACAACTCATGTATACTGGGAATCTGCAACATTTGATGCAACAACGGTTCGCCTCACAGCACAACGCCATGCTATTCGAACAGATGCATCAACTCGTTATGAGAAATCACTTGACCCCGTTCTTGCACTCAAGACATTTCCTCGTGTTATTGAATATTTGAAATTTCTTGAAAAGAATATTGAAATTATTGGGCAATTTTCTGGTATCAACACAGATGCTATCAATGATATTGAAATTACAGTTCCATACGCATTGGTTACACAAAAGGCTGGTATTGAAATTGCTTCAGAAACAATTCAAGAAATTCTTACAAAACTTGGATTTGAAATTCTAGAAAATACAGAAGAATTATTTGTGGTCAAGGTTCCGTCATGGCGTGCAACCAAGGATGTGAGTATTGCTGAAGATATTGTAGAAGAGATTTTGCGTGTATATGGTTATGAAAATATTCCAAAAATTCCACTTTCATGAGATTTTTCTATTCAAGAAAAAAATCAAGAACTTTCGCTTCAGAATCGTCTTTTGCACTTCTTTTCGGCTCGTGGATGGAATGAGGTGTATAACTATTCTTTTACAAACAAAGAGTTAGAAGAAAAGATTTTATCAGAAAATACCGATAATCTTATTGCTATTCAAAATGCGTATACAACAGATTTTACGCATATGCGTACTTCATTGGCGCCACGACTTTTGGAAAATATTTCCGAAAATCTTCGTCATGATGAAAGACTTCGATTTTTTGAAATTGGAAAAATTTATGGTAAAAATCTAGAACGAGATTCTCGTCTTGAAAAACTTCTTTCTGATCAAGAAAAGCTTCCATTTCCAGAAAAAATGCAATTTGCGGGTATTTCTACTATGGATACAATTGCAACTATTCGCAATATGCTTGAAGTATTTTTTGTAGAAAATTTTGGATTCATTCCTGTAGTTTCTCAAAATACTACTTTGGCGCCATATCTTCATCCTGGTGTGTGTGGAGAATATTCTCATAATGGTGTTGTTCTTGCAAAATTTGGTAAATTCCATCCGCAAGTGGTAGAGAATTTTGAAATTCCTTCAGAAACTGTGTATTTTGAAGTGAATTTTGAAGAAATTTTTCAAATTATTCAAAAAACTTCTCGTCAATTACAACATATTTCTTCATATCAACCGATTCGTCGTGAACTTAATTTTTTACTTCCAAAGAAAGCGGAAATTGCTGAAGTGGCCCGAAAAATTGAATCAACACATGATTGGATTTCTCGTGTGATTGTAGATTCTGTGTTTGAAGATGAAGAAAAAGTTGGAAAAGATATGCGAAGTGTAAATTTTTCATTTGTAGTACAGTCGCCAGACTCAACAATTACTGATGAAGAAGCAAAAAATATTCAAGAATCCGTGATTGCAGCAGTAACAGAAATGGGCTACAAACTTCGTGGTTTTTAATAAAATCTCCTAAAAGGAGATTTTATTTTATTGGAAATTTTAAGATATTTAAAGGATTTGTTTTATTTTCTCTAATCTACTAACATAGTATATAGAAACGAGAGTTATGTATAATATTTTATTTTGTTTTTTGCATAAAAAATCTACCCTAATAAAAAGTGTTGAGGTTAATAAAATATATAAATGAAAATTTTATAATAAAAAAACCACCGACAATACGTCAGTAGATTTTTAGTAGCGAAAAATATCACCCAAAACTACTTATTTTTTCTTTTTTGAAGTTACTATGAAATTGGGATCTATAATAGTTTTTATATATTTTTTAAAAAATTTTTATAAAAGATCCATATTCTCCATTCATTCATTG
>JBHBSX010000121.1:0-8311 GCA_041779175.1 Candidatus Altimarinota bacterium
AGCAATGGAGCAAAAATAAAATAATTTTAAAAATTTTTTAAAAATCTAAATCATTCTTCGACTAGGCTCAGAATGACAGAAAAAATAACAAAAACTAGACAATTGCTGCCGCAATAATAATTGCCATAGCGATAAAAGCACAGCCAAACATCACACCAAGTGCAACATTTTCGTCTTCAACAATTTCTTTTTTGATAGAAAAACTTGTGGCTTTTTCGGAAATAACGAGAAAAATCCACATAAGAAACATACCAAGAAACGAATAAAAAATCGTTCCAAGTGGTCATTTCATAAATTCATTAAAAGTTTCAAGCATAAGAATTTTTTATAAAATAAAAATTGAAGAAAATAATTTTTGAAAAATTTAAAAATTATTTTCTCGGATTTATATTTTATTTACCACTAGAACTTCCCCCGCCCCAAGATGATGAGGATGAATAATTACGACAAGTTCCGACACAAATTTTTTGAGTTTCAGTGATATATTGTGGATTATGAAGTGACATAGTTTTGAGATCAACTTGCGTTGAAATTGGCGTTGACTCGCTTTGATATGCGACAGTCACACCAACAATCGCATACACCACAAAGATGAGAATAATTCATTTAAACATATTAACGATATTGATAAATTGGTTCCTCGAACGTTTTTAAAAGTTGCAAATCAGTGCTATCACCTTGTAAAATATTTTTGATAATTTCTTTGTCATCATTATTTCGTACAGAAAATTCTAATCATTTTCGTGTATGATACGTGGTTTCTACACCGCCATAATCATATCTTTTGGATGAACCAGTAGAGGTAACTTGTAGGGATGGATCAGAAAATTCGATTTGAAATTTTTTGCCAAAATCTACTTCCGAAAGATTGACTTGTGTTTTGCTTTCTAAGAAAAAAATACTTACGAAATACACAAAAACCGCAAAAGCTGGTCATAAAGCTAAAATCTGAAACCAAATATTTTTGTAAAAACTTTTTGCGAGATAAAGAAAAGCAATAAATAACAGTATATATGCAACTATTATATTTCCACCAGTACTCAAGAATATAATAATTCCGATAAGTCCATAGAAAAGCAAAGTGCCAATGATTTGATTTTTTCGGAAATTATGTTGATATTGTTTTAATTCTTCTTTTTTGTCAAAAATTTTGTAAGCAAGGATTTGTGGAATAGTCTCTGATTTATAAACTCCTGCTTCGGATTGTCGTCATGCTGATTCTTTTTCCACAATATAATCCTCTCATATGTAAACAAAACTTGCTAATTCTACACTTTCACCAATAGTATGTTGTTTGGAATTTTCACCATATAGTGACGTTACTTTAACAAAATTTGTTTCTGTAAAATTGTATATGCTACCATTGATTTTGAGAGATTTTTCGTCCACTTCCAAGTCAAAGTTTGGTATAATTTTTTCAGAAAATTCAAATTCATAATACTTTGCTCCATCATCAATAAAATATCATTCTGAAAAATACAAATATGAATTGTCCGAACCAAGTAAAATCCATTCAAGATATGCAAGAGCGCCACTATAAGGACCCTCAAGCCACTGTCCTTCATAACCAACCGCACCAACAACACGATATTTTTTGTTGTTATAATCGATAGTATCGCCGATTTGAATACCAATTATTGATGGGGCAGATTTTTTCTGCAAAACAAATTGCGTGTGACAATACGGGCACTTGATTTCAAGATTATTATAATTATTTTCGCGAATTTGTGTTTTTTGATATTCATTGAGTGCCGAGAGTCCAATTGATGCCTCGCAATGAGGACAACGAAGGTGTTTTCATTTTACTGTTGCAATTTTACCAACTTCGGATTTATCATTGAGATATGGTCGCAAAAGGCTTTCATATCGCTTTGCATAGATATTTTGTGGCTCATTTGCAAGAATTTCTTCCACCAAAACAAAAGCCTCAGAATATTTTTTCTGAGAATATAACTCATAAATGTGTTGTAATTTGGTGTTTGTATCCACGGTTTGCAATTATTTTTTCTATTATAATAAAATTTTTAAAATTTTTCAAATATTTTTCATATAATGCGCTTGACTTTTTGTTTTTTATTGGTAGAAAATTTTTACAAAAACATTTCAAAAAAATTTGAATTTATCGTATTTTTGCATAATATAGACGCATATTTTTTAATAAAATTTTATGGAAATTCTTTCAGTTTCAAAATCACATTTAGCATCTTTTAGTTCACGACCAGCGTCAAATTATCTTATCCCTACTATTATTGATAAAGTTGGTGGCACAGAACGAGCATATGATATTTATTCTCGTCTTTTGGAGGATAGAATTATTTTTCTTAATGATCCTATTGATTCTGGTGTTTCTGGTGCGCTTATTGCCCAACTTTTATTTCTTGATAAAGCAAATTCTAAAGAACCTATTCATATGTATATCAATTCTCCTGGCGGACATGTAACAGCAGGACTTGCGATTTATGATACTATGCAGCTTATCAAAGCACCAGTGTATACATATTGTACAGGAATTGCAGCTTCCATGGCATCTATTATTCTTGTTGGCGGAAAAAAATGACATCGTTATATCACAGCAAATTCTGAAGTATTGATTCATCAGCCACTTGGCGGTGTGGAAGGTCAGGCTGCTGATATCAAAATTGCAGCTGATAATATCATTCGTACGGGTGAAGTATTATATGGAATTCTTGCAAAACACACAGGACAGGATATTGATACAATTCGCAAGGATTGTGATAGGGATAATACCATGCTTGCAGAACAATCATTGAAGTATGGATTGGTTGATAAGATTTTGTAAAAATTTTTATAATTTTTTCGTTTTATGAACGCAAAAATAGATGAGCAAAGTCTCAGGCAAGCGAAAAAAAATTTTTGAAACGGGCAAAGTTTATACTTTTGAAATTGGAACACTTAAATGACTTTTGCAAATTCATAAAAAACTTTTTGAAAATCTTTATGATTTTGCCTGACAGATTCGCAATCAAAATATTTCAAAATGAAATTTTCGCTTTGCAAATGCTTTGTATTTGTCCGAAATTCTTGTCAAAATCGAACAAATGAGCGAAGAAAATTTTGAAAAAATTATAGAAAAATATATTGAAATGAATATTGCACATCCTTTTTTGGAAGGTAATGGACGGACAATGAGAATTTGGCTTGATATGATGCTTCGCAAGAATCTCACAAAAGTTATTGACTGGTCAAAAATCGACAAAAATCTATATTTGCAAGCAATGGAACGAAGTCTTATCAATGATCTGGAACTCAGATTCTTACTTGAAAAAAAATCTCACAGATAATATTGATAATCAAGAAATGATTTTTAAATGAATTGAGCAATCGTATTTTTATGAATGATATCAGATTTTTTAAAAAATATGACAACTTATTACTCTTTTAATGTTCAAGAACCATATAAAACTTTTATTTTAAATGGACAAAAAATATTTGAATGACGACTCAATAAGTGAAAATTTAAAGAAATGCAAGTTTGAGATATTCTAGAATTTGAAGAAACTCATGAAAAATTGCTTATAAAATCAAAGAAAAATTTCTCAACTTTCAAAGAAATGATAGAATTTTGCAATATTGAAAAAATTATTCCTGATGCAAAAATTCTTGATGAAGCAATAAATGTGTATTATAAATTTTACACAAAAGAACAAGAAAAAGAATTTTGAGTTATTGCCATCGAAATAGAAATTCAAAAATAATTTAACACATTAACTTATGATCAACACAGACAAAACCAAAATTTTTAACCTTTTAAACAAAGGTGTAACTAATTGTATTGACAAGGAAAATCTTGAAAAAAGGCTTCTCTCTGGCGAAAAACTTCGTATCAAACTCGGGGTTGATCCGACAGCACCTCGCCTTCACTTGGGACATATGGTTCCATTCTTGAAACTCAAACAATTTCAAGAACTTGGCCATGAAATTATTTTGCTTTTTGGTGATGCGACGGCACAAGTGGGCGATACTTCTGATAAGGATGCGGAACGACCAATGCTCACTCGCGAAGAGACTCTTGCCAATGCAAAATCTTTTCTTGAAAAATTTGGAAAAGTCATTGATTTTTCAAAAATCAATATTTATTTCAATTCCGAAGGACTTGATGCGGTGAATTTTACTGGCGTAGGCGAACTTGCCAAGAATTTTAGTGTTGCCGAAATGCTTGATCGCGACAATTTTTCTAAACGATACAAGGCTGGAAAGCGTATTTCCCTTCAAGAATTTCTCTATCCGATTATGCAAGGATATGATAGTGTGTGTATTGCTCGCAAATATGGTTCTTGTGATGTAGAACTTGGTGGAAATGATCAGTATTTTAACCTTCTTGCTGGTCGCAAACTTATGGATGCGCACGGACTCCCAAAGCAAGATATTATGACTTTTGATCTTTTGATGGGAACGGACGGCGAAAAAATGTCAAAGACAAAACCGAATTGTATCTATATTGACGATGCGCCAGCTGATATGTATCAAAAAATTATCAATCTCAAAGATGATTTGATTGTAAATTATTATACTTTTATTACTGATGCAACGCTTGATGAGATTGAAGTGATCAAAACTCGTCTTGAAAATGGCGAACATCCAAATATTTTTAAAGAAGATTTGGCTCGTCGTATTATTAAAATGTGTCACAACAAGGAATATGATCCTAATGATGCGTCAAATATCGCTGAAATGGTTGTAGAAAATAATCAATATTCTATTGCGGAACTCCTTAAAATGACAGGATTTGCAACTACTGGCGGTGATATCCGTAATGCGATTTCTGGTGGTTCTGTGCGTGTTGATGGAAATGTGATTTCTGATAGCAAGGCGATGATTGAGATTTTTGAAAATGGAATTCTTCTTGAAATGGGAAAGAAAAAAGCAAAGAGAATTTTGAAAAAATAATTTTTTCAAAAATTTTATAAATAGTTGTACTTTTTGAAAATTTTTATGGATAATTCTAATCTCAACGATTTGCATCGCGTTATTGAACTGGCAAAAAAGCGAGTTGACTTTTTTCATGACGAGGAAAATGTTAAAAATTGGTATCAATGAAGTGAGACGTATTTTAATGGAGTGATAACTGAAACACAAGAAGCACTTGTAGAAAATAAAAAACATAATCATGTATACCTCGAAGACGAACTTGCTGATGTTTTTTGGAATTTTTGTTGTCTGCTTTCTTCCTTGGAACGCGAAGGAAAAATTACCGAAAAGAATGCAATTTTTCGTCGTGCATATAATAAATTTATAGAAAGAGTTGGGGAAAATGCTAATGGCGGCCATAATTGGGAGGAAATAAAAATTTCACAAAAAATTCATCGAAAAGAGGAACATAAGGCTTTTTATGGGGAAGATAAATAGATGAATAATTCTTTCTTAAAAATTTTTGTAAAAATAAAGGTTCTGCAGATATTACTTATAATTTGCCTCATATTTTATGGGAAAGAAAAAATTTTCCGAAAATTTTTATGAAAATTAAAAAATACCTAAAAAGAGAATTTGGAATCATAAAGAAAAGAAAAATAAAACAAAAAAGTAAAAATTCTCAAAATATTGAGAAAGATTTTTTGTAAAAATTACTAGACTAAAAGTCATCAACTATTATTGATGACTTTTATAAAAAAATCTTGAAAAAAAATTTGACAAAATAAAAAAATATAGTATTATAGCTCCAGCATTAGTTTTTTCAATAAATTTCAATAAGATAAGGGGAAAATGAAATGAACAATGCCAAAACTCCACTCAAAAAAAGTGTAGGATTGCTCTTTGCAACATTCTACATGATTTCAGCAATGTATCTGTCATATTCAATCTTTTATTTTCTTGAAAACTTTATAGGCTTTTTTTCTTTGTATGTAACTTCTTTCTTTTTCGTGGCCATTACAACACTAATACGCGACTTTTATAATGAGTTACAACAAGGACAAGTATCTTTGCTATATTTCATAAAATATACAACAATGGGAACTATGCTATTTTTTGCGATGGCAGGCCCTATTACTTGAATATTGCAAGATTGACATAAAGATTATTTTCTGCGTTATTGTGGGAAATTATAGACAAGATTGCTGAAGCAATGAGTAGCATCCTCTTTTTAGGGGGTGCTTTTTCTTTCTTAAAATTTTTGTAAAAAATCTTAAGACCCCACCAAAAATATTTTCCAAAAAAATTTTGCAAAAAAGGTGGAATTTTTTATAATATCAAAAACTTTTTATGCGAATATTTTTTATAATTTTTTCCATTCTCATTCTTGTTATCACTGATTTTGCTTTGAAATTTTTCTTTCATTGACCTTTTCAGAATTTGTTTTTACATGGTGATTTGTATGGATATTTTCCTATTTTTTGAGAATATTTGGGTGTGCAATTGATTTATAATCAGTGAATTGCCTTTGGATTGCCAATAACTGGGATTTTTTTGAAAGTGTTAACATTTGCAATTATTGCAATTTTGTGATATTATTATGTCAAACACGAATTTCCCAAAAAATCTTGGCTTATAGATTCGGCTTTTGTTTGTATTTTTGCAGGTGCATTGGCGCATTGATATGAGCGGATTTTTGTTGGTTATGTTGTAGATTTTCTCTCTCTGAAAAATTTTGCAATTTTTAATTTTGCTGATATTCTCATAACTATTGGAGGAATTCTTTTTCTTATTTTTACAATTTTTTATGACAAAAAATAATTTTTCATTGGCAGATCATACAGAAACAGCTGAAGAATTGTTAGGGCCACCACATATTGATCTTATCGGTATATTGCTTATGGGATTAACTTCCATTGTGGTTGGTGCGGTTATTTCACTTGGTGTGCTTATAACATCTTTTTTTTCTATAGGAAAATTCTCAATTGAATCTGGCGTTTCTCCAATGATTATTGCAATATCTAGCTTTTTTTCCTTATCTATCGGATCAATGCTCTATCTTGCTATTGCTAAAGTTATTTTTCCTGCAATTTATACTCGTATTAATCATCTAATGAAACATACCATGTTTTATATGATGGTGCTATATTTTGTACTTATGCCTGTATATCTTCTTGCAGAAAATATAAATTCTACTATGATTTTAATGGTATATTTGGTACATGTGTTATTTGCAACTTTTGGCATTGAACTGATTCTTGGACTTATTTCGCAATATCGATATGCATTACTCTCATTTTATGCCAATATTTCAGCAATAGTTTTATCTGGTGGGATCGTTCTTGTGCTCTTTGCTTCATCAAAAAGTACTAGCACTAATCTTTTTATTTTAATGGGGTTATCCATTTTAACTTTTTTCCTTACTACGGTATTTGTATTTATAATAAAATTTTTATATTATAAATACTATACACTTACAGGAAATGACCCGCTTGGTTCTGTGTTTTTTTCTATTGAAGAAGAAGAGAGACAAGCTGTTATTGATGCTCAAAATACACTTTTACAAAAATAATTTATGATTTCATTTGTTCGAAAAGCTCTCGAGATTTATCTTAGAGAACATAGGATTATTACAAGTACAGAGTTTACTGCTGAAGATATTGTTTACACTACTAGTAAAAATTCAGTTTTTGTAACATTGTATTTCAATGGAAAAGTAATTGCTTCACAAGGACGGATTGCTTGTAAAAAAGAAAATACACTTGCTGAATGTCTTGATCTTACACTTGCTTGTCTTAAGGATCCTCGTTTTTCAGAAAATCTACAAAATATTGACTTACTTTCTCGCATTGCTATTCGTGTAGATACTTTTGATGCCTCTTCTCGTCGTCAGATCAAATCAGTATCAGAGTTACAGGCTGACGAGGGACTTATTTTTCTTTCTCCATCTCTTGGAAAAATGTCGGTTATTCTGCCATATATGATAGATAATCCTTCAAGTGAAAAATTCTTGGATTTTGCTAAACAAAAAGCTGGAATTACTGAAGATATTGCAGCCACAGATTATTTTCTCTATGCTCTTAAAACCTCTATTATGAAAGAATAATAGATTAAAAACTGCCAATAATTGGCAGTTTTTAATAGGCAAGATTTTTATCTGAAATTATTTTTCTTAACATTTTTCTTTAAAGGATTTGGGCAGGTTTCATAATTATATATTTTTTTAAATTTTTTTTAAATATTTACCACACTCACACCCGAGAATTTAAGAAAGAATGTAAATGAATATTGAGAGTGAGAGACTAATATTTTTAGTTGGCAATATTTAGATTTTTATATTATGTATATAAATATTTATTTAAAAAAATTTTTCAAAAAATTTATATTCACTACACATTTCCTCCTATATTAGGAAGGAAAGATAAATAAACATCGAGAGTAA
>JBHBSX010000122.1:0-2527 GCA_041779175.1 Candidatus Altimarinota bacterium
AGGTAGAATAATTATAAAAATTTTTATAGAAAAATCAAGAAAAAATCCCCAAGATAAAAATCTTTGGGGAAAGAGTTATTTTTACTAATATTATTCTTCTTTAGGAAAAGTTCGATGAAAAATATCAGTAATCATTTCAAGAAAGGAATTTTTCTCGAAACCTTGATTGTGCAAGTTTTCTTCTACCTGAACAAGAAAAGTTTCAATAAACCATTCTTGTCCTCCGATGCTCATTTTAGAAAAAATTTGCAAGATGATTTGTTGAAACTCTGTTGAGTGATAATCGAATTCTTCTTGAGAGATATTCTTGCGATATTCATCTACAAGAATATCAATTTCTTTTGTTAATAGTGGGTAGTACTCCCTATTTACTACCTCTGAAAAATTTAACAAAACTTGATAGAAAATCACAATGGCTGACAGCATTTATTTTCCTTTCTGGAAATGGTTAATAACTTTTATAGTATATAAATTATTTATAAAAAGTCAATATAAATATTTTTTAAAAATTTTTGAAAATCATGAGAGGATTGGAAAAATTTTATTTATAATTCTTCAGGAACTTCTGCATAGTATTCAACTTTCTTGGATTTTTCCAAATGAGGTGAACCATTATGTATTCATCATTCTGAATGTATAAAACTAAAAATATCTACTCCATAACTTGGGGCTTTGCCAATGAATTTTGCTAAACGAATTTCGTTTTCTGATGTTAAAATATAATAAATTTTACCACTTTCTGGTAATTTTTCTGAAAATTTTTCCCAGTAAAGTGAGCCGAGATTTTCTAAAATTTGTGTAATGTTTTTCATAAAAAAATAATAAAAAACACCCAAAAAAGGGTGTTTCAAAAATAAAATATCTTCCCTTTCGGTAGGATTTCGCACCTTACCTTAGCAGGTTGCGGGGATTTTCATAGAGCCTAATCTCTCCAATCCTCTCATGATATTCAAAAATGTTAATAATCTCGGAAAATTATCCAAGAAGTGGACGAGAATAATCAAAAATCTCTTCGTTCTTGAAAAAGCGAGCAAGTTCGCGAGTTGCTGTTTCTTCGGAATCTGATGAGTGAATAATATTATTATCAATATTCTTAGCAAAATCACCACGAATAGTTCCAGGTCCTGCTTCTGCTGGATTTGTTGCACCACAAAGCATACGAACACCCTTAATAACTTCTACACCTTCAAGAGCAAGTGCCACAATTGGTGACGAAGTCATATAAGATTTAATATTTGGAAAAAATGGCTTGTCCATAAGAAAATCATAATGTTCGTTTACAAGATCTTCTGACATTTGCATCATCTTAAGTCCGATAACTTTGTATCCTTTTTGCTCAAAACGAGTAAGGATTTGACCAATAAGAGATTTTTGAACCGCATCTGGTTTCAAGAGAATAAGTGTTTTTTGCATAAACATTTTTTAAGAATTAAACTGGCGTTATTATACAGATTTTTCAAGAAAATCAAGAATTTTTTTCAAATAAATAAATTTGACAAAATATATTTTCATATTATAATCATAAAACATTATTTATAATCATTACAATACTATGAATAATCCTACAAATCATAATAATACAAAAGTATTGTCCGATTGAAAATCAACGGCACCATCTCAAGCAATACTAAATACAGAAAAAACATTAAATAATCTTTATAATATCGTACTCACAACGCCAGTTTCAGACAAAAAGGATATATCTTTATTTTTGGAAAAACAAGGAATACGTCCTGATGACATTGAACAAATTCTGTCATTCCCAAACAAAGATGAGGTGTTTTTATTATTAAAACAACTAAAGCTACATCCTGATATTCTTTTGGATTATGTACTTTCAGAGCCTTCCCTACACACAACTGTTTTACAGCATTTAGATTATTTTTGCGTAGATGAAGCACTTGCTTGTATTATGGAAAAACGATTAGCTGATGGAACTATCACAAAATCGTGGATTCGATGATTTTTTAGATGACTACTAGAAAATTCTCGAGCGTATTATGTGGCGCATTTTTTGCCTTATGCCCCACATGAAACTTTTGACGCATTGCTTGCTGTAGAACTATTAGACAGAGGATATGTTAATAATATTTTTTTAAACCATCACGTATTCTCAACTAATGCTATTAGGTCGGTTCTATATTTCATTGCAAGTGAGTTTCCAGAATATCATCACAATATGGTGGATTTTTTCATAAAAAATCCATGGGAAATAGCATTCAAATCTGAACGTCTTTTTGATTTTCTCGATGCAGAAAATCAAGAAAAACTTCTAAAACATTTTGCCAATCGTAATCTCCAATGAGTGCTCACAACATATCAATCTTCTTTCACAAAAATTTCTCCTACTCGTTTCGAAGAAATTATTTCAAAAAAATAAAAACCACCCACATATTGTTGGTGGTTTTTTGTTGACAATATTTTTGTCCAAAATTATTATCATTTTTTGTACAACTCTCATAATATTGGAATTTATGAAAGATTTTATATTTTATATTTTTTTAAAATTTTTTTCAAAAATACAAAA
>JBHBSX010000123.1:0-2711 GCA_041779175.1 Candidatus Altimarinota bacterium
ATCTGAAATGTAGGCAAAAGTATTTTCCTGTAATTGATATGTGATGATATTTGGAAAATTATTGTATATAAAATCATCCACTTCTTGCAGATTTTTTCCAAACAAATATTGAGACTCCTTTCAAAAAATTCTTATTTCATTATCAATCACCTCACCTATATCTCCATTTTCATAATTTATAAATGGAAATTCATAATTATCTAAGTCTGTTACTATGATTTTTTTATTTTTATCATAAACAATAATATTATCACCAAAAATTATTTTTTTATTATTTGTTTCACATGTGATTGGACCGGTCTCACTGCATCAATAATTATCAACTATCTTTGCCTTAAAAACACTCTCAAAAAAACGTTTAATATTTTTATTAGAATACGAATATGTTAATGCAATTAATGAAAATTCTGGCAATGGAAAATTATATTTTTTAAAACCCAGTACAATATATAGTAAATATTTCGGATCTGCATGAATGTAGCGAACACTAGTATTTTTCGAAAAAAATTCTAATATTTCTTTGAAATATTCTTGAGAAAAATCAAAAAAAGATGGTGTTAAAATTGGGATTTTTTTTACATATTTCGGCAAGTCAATCTGCTCAACAATAAATTGATTGCAATTGTCAGGAGTAAGAGAAAAAAATCAACTTGAAAAAATAAAATCAGCTTCTTCAGAAAAGATAGCAATTTGGCGAATATATCGACGAAAATCATTTGGATAATAAAAATTTAATCTTTCTCAGGTTGTTCATGAAGTACTTCCAATAATTGCACTTCATGAAACCTGTTTTTCAATCTCATCTCGATACTGAATTAAAGTCTCTTTTGTAAGAATAGGAAGTCGTTTTATAAATTCTACATTCTCAATATTTAAGATATCTCCCCGAAAAATCCCATTTTTCTCAAGTAACTCCCTATAAAACGACAATCGATCAAAAAAATATAATAAAATTTTTTGTAGTTTTTTTACCTTTATTTGGCTTATGGTTATTCATGGTTCATGGAATAATTCTTTTAAATATCTATAATAATTGCGAGCATTGGACTTTGGATACAAATTATCATCAATATAGATACTTCGGAATAATTTTTTTCGTGTATAAAAATTACTTGCACATTTAGAGGCATAGCCACATTGCTCATTAGAATTATTACGATATTTTTTATATTTTTCTGAATTCCATAAATCCTCAAAATTACCTTCTCTGATATTCCCTATCGCAATATAAGGAGAACGTTCCACCACACAACAACCATACATATTACCATCAAAATTTATTGAAGCATGATCCATGGGACTAAAACATCCATATCTGTCATAAAAATATTTTCCATATTCTCCATTATAAAAAGCTCGTATTTCTGGTAAATAATTTTCAAAATGATATTGTAATTCATAAATTATTTCATCATTTTTTTTACCTATAAGGCGTGCTAAAAACGGCGAAAAATCAACAGGAATATTGTACTGATCTGATTTTTGATAAATAGAAATTACCTGATTCTTAAAAAAATTGCAAAAATCATCCCAAAACAAATTAATAGATTGTATATTTTTAGAATTTTTATCATTTAAAAAAACAAAACTTACTCTATTTAAATGATGTATTTGAGCAATGTCCAACATTTGATCAATGGAATGAAAATTATTTCGCATAATAACACTATTGATATAAATTGGCAAATCTGGTCGTATTTTTCGAGCTAATATAATAACACTTATATTCTTATTAAATGATCCAGAAATTCCACGAATAGTATCATGAATATGAGGCTCTGGACTATCAATTGAAAGATATAGCTCATCAAGTCAAGATTGTAAAATTGTAACAAGCTTCCTTTCAGTAAGCAACCAAGCATTTGTCTTAATTGCTGTTCGCATTTTAAGTTTTTTTGCCAATAAAATCAATTTTTCTATCTGAGGAAAAAGTAATGGCTCCTGACCATGAAATCGAATATAATCACAATTGTATACCTTTCGAAGAATTATAATATATTTCTGAAAATCTTTTACCGAAAAGTTGATAGTAATTTTGTTTTTCCAATTATCACACATAATGCAACGAAAATTACATCCTCCTATAAGATGTAAATCTGCTCGAAAAAAAATATTTTTTCCTGTTTGTAAATAATGTTTATAATTTTGTGTATAGTTTCGCATAAATTATATATGTGCATTTTTAAAAATTTTTTCCAACTTTTCCACGGAATTATAACTGGAAAAATGTTGCTTAACATGATTTAATGCATTTTTTGTTATTTGAAAAACTTGATCCTTATACTTCATTGCTTGTTCTATTGTATAAATATCTTGTGCCATATCTCATGTTAATGCAAAACCTGTTTTTCCGTGTATTAACTCTTCCCCAATTCCTCATACAACTGTAGAAAAAACAATATTCCCAGATAACATATTTTCAATAATCATATTATTTGCACCTTCAGAATCTCCATTTGAAGCTACTTGGGAATAGTTAATGAAACAATTGCATTCCTGCATCTTTTTAATCAATTCATTATGAGGCAAAAATCCAGAAATATTAATCCTATGAATCAGTCATAAGTCTGAAATTTTTTGAAAAATTCTATCTTTTAATTCTCCATCTCACACAAGATCAATACTAATAATATTAGTATTTTTTTCTAATCATTTTATCACATCCAATAACTGAATAATTCCTTTCTTTTCTACAAATCTTCCACCGATTA
>JBHBSX010000124.1:0-3542 GCA_041779175.1 Candidatus Altimarinota bacterium
TATTTCATACAAATATTTTAATAAGTCAGTATATTCCAAGACATATAATAGTAATTCAAAAAATTATAAAAAATATTTGTATTCATGAATTCATAAAAATCCCACCACATGTAGCCATGGAAATTCCTATTCCAATTATAGCTAACATAACAAGAATTCAAATAATATTCAAAATAGTTGTCCACATAATTTTTTAAAAAATATTTCAAAATTTTTTGAGTTTGTAAATAGAATACGCAATCATAACAATAGAAACTATTTGAATAGTATTCATTCCAAACCAAAAATTGCTATAAGGCATCAGAAAACCAACAAAGAATCGATATATAAAATATATCAGCGTAAAAACAAAAAATCCATTTTCTATAAACCATTTTTTGTAAAACTTGATTCCAAAAAGAAAAATTATAAAAATCAAAGCCAGAATAATAATTTCATAGATTTGGGTTGGATGGCGAAGTATCCCGTCTCAATAATCATATCCCCAAGGCAGGGAAGTGGCAATTCCATGAGTATTGTCACGAAGTCCAATACAAAAGGCGCCAATTCGTCCTACAAGAATTCCAATACACAAACTCGGAACCAAGAGAACGCCTCGATTGAAAGAGATTTTATAAATTTTTTTAAAAATTTCTGAGGCTATCACTCATCCAGCAATGGCTCAGGCAACTGTTTTGGAAAGTATAATTTGTCCATCCGAGAATCCATGTAACAAATACCAGTCCAGCGTAGAAATAAACATTCCAAATCACATGGCACCAGCCAGCATAGAGAGATAATATAAGAATTTTTGTTCAGAATTCTTGAAAGGAATAGAGATTTGTTCTTTTTTGAAAAAATATTTTCCAAATAAAAATCCTGTTATTATGCCGGCAATATAGCCACAAGAGTCGGCAATGAGTTTGAAAAAATAATATTCTTGATCTGTCATAAGAAAATTATAATTTTTTCTCAGATTTTTGCAAATTAAAATCCCTCATAAGAGGGATTTTAGTATTATAAAGTGATAACTTCCATTTTTGGTGCTCATTGAGCATTAGCATCACCATCAATCATGACAATAATGGTATCACCTTTTTTGAGAAGAAACTTATCAAGCAGGTATTGTTTGGCATTCTCAAGATTTTTGATATTATCATTTTCTTCAATAAGAATAGGATTGATACCATAATATGGTGCAAGATTCTTGACACTTGTATCGCTAAAAGTGAAAGCAAAAACTGGAATATTAGGGCGAAGTGCTGCTGTTGCGCGACCCATAAATCCTGTGTGAGTAAACACTACAATAGCTTTTGCATTGATTTCATCAGCAAGATAGAGACTTGATTTGATAACTTGTTTTTTGTTTTCGTCAATTCCAATATTACGAGAAAAGTGATTGTGATGATTTTTTGAGTTTTTTTCCGTGAAATTGATAATTTTTGCCATCATAGTCACGGCTTCAACAGGGAATTTACCAACAGCGGATTCGCCAGAGAGCATGGTAGCATCAGCACCTTGTTTTACAGCTGTGTGAACATCGGTAAGTTCGGCGCGAGTTGGTGTTGGATTGTCAATCATAGATTCAAGCATATTGGTTGCAACCACTACTTGTTTACCGGCTTCAAGACATTTTGCTACAATCATTTCTTGAATGGAAGGAAGTTGTTCCATAGGAACTTGCGCACCAAGATCACCACGAGCTACCATAATTCCATCAGCTACGGCAATAATCTCGTCAATATTAGCAACAGCGTCTACGGTTTCAATTTTAGCGATTACTGGAATACGGGGCGCACCAAGAGATTTGAGATATTCGCGATATTCGATAATATGTGACGCATCACGAACAAAACTCATAGCTACAAGATGAATACCTTTTTCAATACCGAATTTGATATGGTACTTGTCAATATCAGTAAGGCCAGGGAATTTGAGAATTACGCCCGGAAGATTCACATGGCGATTATTTTTTATAGTATATGTGTGATGTGCGTGA
Source organism: Candidatus Altimarinota bacterium (assembly GCA_041779175.1). Lineage (GTDB taxonomy): Bacteria > Patescibacteriota > Gracilibacteria > BD1-5 > UBA2023 > GN02-873. Next base: position 1,979 of record JBHBSX010000124.1, read on the forward strand.
CACACAAGGTGATCATCGTGTTTCTCAGTGATAGAAAGCGAAAGGAGTCCACAATCAATATCAATAAGATTGCCAATGGTTTCATCAATAATAGTATATGGATAGTCTGAAACGAGACGTGTTTCAAATTTGTTGGCAAATTCTGGTGTGGTTACAATAATTTTGTCACCTGTTTTGATTTCAAGTGGCGTATCCATCATAGTTGTACGGATTTCAGGCCCCTTGGTATCAAGCATAATTGCAAGATTTGTCTTGCCTGATTGATTGAGTTCCGTGAGTGTTTTTACTTTTGCAGTGAATTCATCTTCATAAAAGTGAGAACAGTTAATGCGAGCAATATTAACACCAGCATTATAAAGCTGAACAATCATTTCTGGCGACTCACTCGCAGGACCAATAGTAGCAATGATTTTTGTTTGTTTCATAAAAATTTTTTAAGAAAAACAGAGTATATAATATTTTTATAAAAAATCAATAATGTTTATAGATTGTATTCAAAAAATTTTGGAAAATATCGTCTCGTTTCTCTAAAAGCCTCTTTTTCTGAATCCGAGGCATGCAAAATATTTTTATAAGGCTTATCATTATACATCCAATCCAATAATCAAGGATGGCAGCCAAACTCTTTACGAATGGATTTTTTGATGGAATCCATAGTTTTAATAGCATTATTTCCTTCGATAAGCAAGAGTTTATTATTTCAGCTCATGATATATTCCACGATTTTTGGAAAAAATCCTAACAAAGATAGATGCTTGTAGTGTAAAGATGCTTCTTCTTTTGTAAAGATTTTGTCATATTGATCCAGGATGGTACATTCTGAATATGTCATTTTTTCTTCTATGATTTTTAAAATTTCTTCTTGTGTTTGCCCTGTATATTCTTCTGTTTTTGGTTTTATCATCACGAGTGTATGTTCTGTGTTTCGATAGTGTTCTGGTAAAATTAGCATATTTTAAAATCATATTCAATAATTATAAAATAAAAAATAATTTTGTCAAATTATAATTTTATGCTATTTTTCAAGAAATTCTGGGAAATATCTTGCAACTTCATGGCTGGCTTCACTCTTGGAATCTGATGTGTGCAGAATATTTTTATAAGCAGTATTATTAAAAATCCATCGGAAAATTCCAGGATTACAATTATGTTTTTTGCGAAGTTCATCTTTGAAATTATCCATTTTTGCAATGGATTTTTCTCATTCTATAAGGAAAATCCAGCTTTCATCACTTATCATATATTCTATCATTTTTGGAAAAAATCCTAAAAATGAAAGCTGTTTGTAATGCAATTCTGCTTCTTCTTTGCTAAAATGTTTTTTATAATTCGCACGAATGATAAGATTATTTTCTTCTGCAAATTTTTTGATTTCTTCTTTATAAAAATCTTGATTTTTATTGGTATAATCTTCGGTTTTTGGCTTGATAATCACAATAGTTTTTTGTGGTTTCTTTTTCTTTGAGAACATAATTTTTGAAAAATTTTTGTGTATTGTAATAATTTTTGTATTTTTTTCAAATTTTTTTGAAAATATTTTGAAAAATGTGAAAATAAGTAAAAA
>JBHBSX010000125.1:0-6871 GCA_041779175.1 Candidatus Altimarinota bacterium
ATGGAAAAATGAATTTCACAGATGAAAATGCTCGTCTTTTTAAAGAAATTGCTATTCTTATAGGTTCTATGGCTTTGACACTTGGTGCGAGTGCTATTCCAGCTGGTGCAGCTGCAACAGCACGAGGAGCGGTAGCAGCCGGTCGTATGGCTAAGGCCTGACAAGCTGCTATGAAAGTTCCTGGTGTGCGTCATGTAGGAAAGGCTATAGGTGCTGTTAATAGTGTGGTTGGTCGCAATGCGGTTACAGGAGCATTGTATCAAGGTGTGGTATTTACGACAGCTGATGCGGCATTGCGTTCAACATTTCTTGGGTCCGATGGAGATAGAAAGGGCTTTGCAAACTTTATGGATAATGCACTTAAAAATTCTGCCATGTTTGCTTCATTTGCTGGAATGGAAAAATTTCTTACTAGTGAAGCTATTCGCAAAATTCCTTTTATTCGAGGAATGAAAGTAGATCCAAATCAACCAGTAACTTTTCGTAATGCTGTTGGTAATACAGTAAAGCTTTCAGTTGGTGATATAGCTGTTATGCAGGCATTATATGCTGCAGAAACTGGAAAATTAGAAACTGATTGGAAAGCGCTTGCTGCTATTGTGACATTTCGTGGTTTGACACAAATATTTCCAAATATAATGGCTAAGGCCGAAGAAAGGCAGACAACAACAAATTCAGTCTCACAATGAAATATTTCTCGACCAAGTAATGTATCAGTCTCACAATCAAATGTTTCTCGACCAACAAGTTCTCCAAGCTCACAATCAAATGTTTCTCGATCAACAAGTTCTCCAAGCTCACAATCAAATGTTTCTCGATCAAGCGTATCAGGAGTAAGTCAAAATAATAACAATATCAATAATGTGACTGTAAAGAATTTTAATTCTGTTGATGATTATATTCTCTCACATCCAAGAGAAACACAAGATAGAGTGAACAACATTTCCCAACAAATTGGAAAAATAGATTCAGATACTATCGTGGCAATTCCTTTTTATGCAAAAGAGAATGCTGAAGGATTGTTTAGTGCATTACAAGCTCAAGTAGCAAGTGGTGAAAAAATTGTAATCTATCTTAATGCACCAAAGACAGGAAAGTATGCTATTTCTGAAACAGATTTTGCAAATAGATTAAAAGATCTTCAAAGAATTACTGCGAATGATAAACGATTTGTAATTGCACACCATCATTATGATGATATGCAAACAATTGGAACCATTCGATCAGACATGGTTGATGCTATTGCGTTGTCAAGTAAATGAGTAAAAAATCCTATTCTTGTGGGCCTAGATGCTGATACTTATAAGCTATCTAAAGATTATATACAAACTGTACGTAAGCATTTTCAAGATAATCCTTCTATTGATTGGTCAGTTTCACAGCTTCGTTGGTGAGTTCCTGGTGTGGATAAAGCCTCATGGTTATCAGAACGAATTATGCAAACATCTGGTGGGGCTCGTCCTAAAAAGCTAAATGAATCTAATACTTGGTCATCTGGTGGATCTTCAAGTTTTCGTCTTGATGCATACACTCGTGTAGGTGGATATAATAGGACTGCAAAATTATGAGAAGATACCATGTTAGGTGAAGCAATGAATCAGGCTCGTGGTCAATTTTCTGGCTCAAGACTTGGAGCAAAAGTATCTGTGGATCCAAGAAGAGGAACGCAGTCTGTTGAATCTGGAAACAGATTTGTAGATCAATGGAATGGGGATTTTGTTCCAGTCAATAAAAGCTTATTAAATCCAGATAAATTAAAAAATATTAATAATGCTGTTGAGTGAGCTCGAACTGGTAAAGCACTTAATCAAGCAGAGATTGCCGAGCTAGAAGGGTTCATTAATATGCATTATCAATGATTGGGAAATAATGTTGGACAAAAAACCTTTTCACGATTTTGGAATATTACAGCAAAAGATTCACAATATTTAATGATAGTTGATGATTCTTTATGAAAGATAAAACTAATGACTAAAGCTGATGCTAATGCTGCTCTTAATAAAATTTCACCAAATTCTGTTGCAAATATGAATGCTGGTATACAAGCAGTGAAAAATGGAAATCCAGAAAAATTCAAAAGTTTTTTCAATAATCACTGGAAAGCTATTGCAAGCGGTATGCTCGGGCTTACTATTCTTCGTAATGCTCTTGAGCGTGAAAAAACAAATCCATATTATATTCTCCCTGAAGAACTATCCACTGATCCACAAGTAGCCTTTGAACAGTGTATGCTGTGTTTTCAGGATGTTAAAGAATCGACAATTAATTATGCACGTAAGTCTGTGAGCGGAAGAGAACTGACAGAAGACTATCGTATAGATATTTCTCGTCGCTGGATGCAAAGACAAGAATGGAAGGATCTTATGACGGAATGGAATGAAACTATGAGTAAGTTGCAGCAAGTAGAATCAGAGGGTGTTGCTATGTTGCAAGAAAAAATCAGGGTAATTAATGAAAGCCCTACTGTTGCGGCAGTGAAAGATTTGCAACGACGTATCAATATGATTGCAGAGGATAATGCTGCTGGTCAAGATGGTATTCTGGGGCCAAATACTACTAATGCTATTCGTGAGTTTATTACCACTTGTAGGGCACAGTATGTAACAATGGATAATGAAGATGTAGCACAAATTTCTTGAGATAATCAGCAAGAAACAGAAATACAACCTCAATCAGCAGAAATGCAAGATACAGGAGTAGAGCCTCAACAAAGCGCACAATCCATAGATAATGAAACAAATGTGGCTAGTGTAGAAATGCTTTCTTGAAGTGATTCTCATCAAGTTACAGATACATCGGGGATTTGATCTGAGAGTACTTCGGTATCTGGGGAGTCTACAACAACTCCAATAACTGAATAATATAATAATTAAAAATTTTTTAAAAAACTCTACAGAATAAAAAACCATTAGTGTATTGCTAATGGTTTTTTATTGATATATTGTAGTGAGATTTTAATGCAGAATAGGGTATGTTCTTAGATTATGGATACTATGTGAATATTTTTCAAAAAATTTTTAATTCAAAGGAAATTTGTAATCCGAATTTTCGGCACGATATTTTCTGTCTTTGAGTTCGTCAGGGAAGTGTTGCTGATTGGATTTTTTATTTTCCAAATTGTGCGCATATTCATAACCCACGCCATATCCTGCTTCTTTCATAAGTGCAGTCGGTGCATTGCGTAAGTGTTTGGGAACAGGAAGATTTCAAAAATTTTTCAAATCTTCATGCATAGCCATTTGCGCCATATAAATACGATTATCTTTCGGCAAATCCGCAAGATAATATGCCAGATTGAGAATTTGTAATTCACATTCGGGCATTCACATTTTTGTGCAGATTTCATATACAGAATTTGCAAGAATGATTGCTTGCGGATCATAAACATCTTCACTTGCAAAATTCATCATGCGACGCACAATATAACGCGGATCTTCACCACCAGCAAGCATGCGTCCAATCCAATAAATTGCCGCATCACCATCAGAATCACGCAGACTTTTGTGCATAGCAGAAATAAGATTATAATGCTCTTCGCCGTCGCGATCATAAGCAAATACTTTTGATAGCGAATTTTCTACTTTTTCTTTGGTGAGATCTCATTCTTCAGCCAGAATACTCGCTGTTTCAATAATTCAGAGTGTATTTCTCAAGTCGCCATCGCCAATTTTTGCAATAAAATCAAAAATTTCATCAGAAAAAATAATTTTTGGAAAACGATTTTCTATAGTTTCACGATGATTTTTGAGAAAAATAGCAATATCTTCAGCAGAAAGTTTTTCGAGAATATATACACGCGAACGAGAAATAAGCGCATTATTGATAGTAAAACTCGGGTTTTCTGTAGTGGCACCAATGAGTGTAATAATTCATTTTTCCACAAAAGGCAAAAGCGTATCTTGTTGTGATTTTGACCAGCGATGAATCTCATCAAGAAAAAGAATGGTCTGTCGTCCACTATAAAAATTATTTTGCGCTTTGGAAATAATTTTTATAAGATCTTCTTTTTTGGATAAGACACCAGAAAGATGAAAAAATTCCGCATCAAGCGAATTGGCAATCACGCGTGCGAGACTGGTTTTGCCCGTTCATGGTGGTCCCCAGAGAATAATTGATGGGATTTTTCCAGCTTTAAGAAAAGTGTGAATAGGCTTGCCAGGTGCTACCAAATGTTTTTGACCAATATAATCTCGCAAGCTTGTGGGACGAAGCAGGGAAGCAAGTGGTGTAATAGATGCAGAAAATAATGATTCCATAATAGTATAGTTTTGTATATTATAGGAATTTTTGAGAAAATAAAAAAATTTTTTCAAAAAATTTTTTTATTTGATTTGTATGTAGTGATTTTTATAGTTGCATAATTCTTGACAATAATATTAAAATAGTTTCTATTAACTTTTAAAAAAACAATATGAAAAAGAAAATATAAAAAACTTTTGACTTTTTTTACATTTTGTATAGAATTTTCGAGTTATTTCACTTTATATATACTATGATTGGTAAACTTAAAAAACGAAAGAGACTTCGTGTTCATGGATTTTTGTCTCGCAAGTCAACTATAGACGGGAAAAAAGTACTTCAAGCTCGTCGCCGCAAGGGTCGCCACTCACTTGCAGTGAGCTATCCAAATCGCTTTAAAAATGTTCGCGGAAAAAGCAAACATCATAATGTTGCAGGTGGAACTGCTCGTGTTGTTACTCTTCAGGGTACAACAGAACGTTTTCGTCCTAGTATTCTCAACTAATAGTATTTCCGATGATAGCAAAAAAATATCGTCTTTCGGAAAGAGAACTTAGAAAGGTTTTTGCTCAAAAAAAACCTTTCTTTTCGTATATGATGATTGCCAATGTGCGAAAGAATAATCTTTCATACAGTCGCATTGGTATTTTGTTGTCTGGTAAAAATACACCATGAAGTGTGAATAGAAACACTTTTCGAAGAATATTTTATGATAATTCTTGCAATTTTTTGAATTCCGACTATGATATTGTAGTTGTTCTTAAAAAATGAACGAAACTTTCTCATAAAAATCCTGAACATATCAAGGATTTTCAAGAGAATCTTGCTTTCCTTTATAAAAAAATTTTTTCACAATAATATGAACACATTGAAATTTTTCAATATCTTGCTCATTGCTTTGATTATTACACTTGCAATGCAGATTCTTATAGGACCAAAAACAACTCCTATTGCAGAAAATTCCATTGCTCTCACTACAACAACCAGTTCAGTAACTGTACCAAATATTCCTCAGATTACTGTTCATAATACAAAAAATGAAGATTTTACTTTCAATACTTGTAATAATCTTTCTATTGTATATTCTCCAGCAACTTCATCAAATCCAGTTCCTGTGGAAAATTGTGAAGATATTGTTGTTAAGTCTCAATCTTCTCATCTTCTCGATTTGAGTTCACTTCATACATATTTTTCAAAATTTATTGGAAAATATGAGCTTAAGCTCGCGGCTGGTGATGTAGAAAGAAAAATTGATTTTTCAATAGAAACTCCAGGATTTTTTAAGACCATTGGGACAGCTCTCATATATGATCCGATTTATAATCTTCTTGTAGGACTTCTCTTGTTGGTTCCAGGCAATTCTCTTGGTTGGGCAATTGTGGTTATTACTATTATCATTCGTCTTATTCTTTTGTATCCACAACATCAAATGTTAGTGAATACCCGAAAAATTGCAGAATTAAATCCAAAAATTCGTGCACTTCAGGAAGAATATGCTTCAGATCGTGCTACTCTTGGTATGAAAATGATGGAATTGTACAAAAAAGAAAATGTTAATCCAATGGGGTCATGTCTTCCGCTTTTGATTCAATTTCCGATTTTGATTGCACTTTATTGGGTAATTATGGGTATTGCCCAACCAGAAAATATATATCATTTGTATCCATTTTTTCAAGGTTTTAATCCAGAAAATATTCAAACTATTTTCTTTGGACAGGATTTATTGCAGATTGGCGGAATAACGGCTATTGTTCTTGCTATAGTTCTTGCTTTGACTCAATTTCTTCAGAGTTGGCTCTCTCTCAAGAATCAGCCACCACTTCCAAAAACGGATTCTAAAAAAGAAAAAAATCCAAATGAAATGCCAACAATTGATCCTCGATTTATGCAAGGGATGACTCTATATTTTCTTCCACTTATTATTGGTATATCTGCATTATTTTTTCCTATTGGTCTTGGCTTGTATTGGTTGATTGGTGTTCTCTTTATGATTTGTCAGCAGCTCTATGTGAATGCTCATGCTGAAAAAACCAAGAAAAAAGGTGAAATTGTTCACAGAAAATAATCAAATTATTTTCAAATTTGAAAATAAAAGCAAGAAAATTTTCTTGCTTTTATTTTGTTCAAAAAACTCTAGTGTCTATCTAAGATGTGCAGTGAATATAAATTTTCTGAAAAATTTTTTAAAAAAATATAAAATATAAAAATTTATGATAAATTTTATTTTATGGTTTTAAGTGAAAACTTTTACTATTCTAAGGTTGCCAACATATTATTAGCTTTTTGGCTATATCTAAAATTTTGCTCAAAATAAGATAATCGAGCGTTTATTTTTGTTTCTCCTAATTTCTCTGGAGCTAGAGAAAGTATGGTGAATATGAATTTTTCAAAAAATTTTTAAAAAATAATTATAAAAAATCTCTTCACAAGAGGCTTGGGAGTGAAAAAATAGAATAATTTCAGATGAGGGTATTTATTTCTAAAAATTTCAATATATTGTCAGTGATTTTTATTTTCTTATTGCAAATATTTATACATCACCTTGTTTATATAGTGCTTTGATTGATTCGACAAATTACTTATAGTGACATAATCATTGTGATCTGGTTTCTATATATAGAACCACAGATAG
>JBHBSX010000126.1:0-3003 GCA_041779175.1 Candidatus Altimarinota bacterium
GAAGAGACTGATAGAATTGTTTTTCATGAAATTACAAAACCAGCAATTGAGAAGGCCATTGCAAATCCGCGCAAAATTTTTGTTGATTTGGTAAATGCACAACAATCTCGCCGAATTCTTGATAGAATCGTGGGTTATGAAGTGTCGCCAGTGCTTTGGAAAAAAGTACAACCATGACTTTCAGCAGGGCGTGTGCAATCTGTGGCTGTGAAACTTCTTGTAGAAAGGGAGCGAGAAATTCGTGCTTTTGTACCAGAAGAATCTTGGAAAATCACAGCAAATCTTGATTATGAAACGCCTTTTTCTATTGAACTTTCCAAGCTTTTGGATAAAAAAATTTCTTTAAAAAATTTTACTGAAGTAGAGGAATTTTTGAAAAAATATAATATTGATAGCCAAAATATTAAAACCACAAAAGACAAGAAATGAAATTTGAATTTTGTTATTGAAAAAAGTGAAAATTTTACCCTTAGAAAATCAGAAAAAAAATCTTCAAAACGCCTTCCTTGAGCGCCTTTTACTACTTCTACATTGCAACAAGAAGCTTCAAGAAAGCTCTGATATTCTGTGAAAACCACTATGGATATAGCACAAAAACTCTATCAAAGTGGGCATATTACTTATATGCGTACAGATTCTGTGAATTTGTCTGATTTGGCTATCAATTCTGCCAAAAAATTTATTATAGAAAATTTTTGAGAAAATTTTTCTATGCCAAATGGGAGAAAATACAAAACAAAACAGGCATCAGCACAAGAAGCGCATGAGGCAATTCGTCCGACATATATCGACAAAACGCCAGATTCTATGAGTCTTGATGCTATGGAATTAAAACTCTATAAACTTATTTGGGAAAGAACAGTGGCATCGCAAATGAAAGAGGCAGATATTGAGACGACGACATATCATTTTGAAAGTGAAAAGGGTAATGATGACTGGATTGCGAAGGGCGAAGTTATCAAATTTCCGGGTTTTATGAAATTATATATTGAAGGAACTGATGATGAAAATGATGACGACGAATCCAAAAAACTTCCAGATATTGCTGATGGAACGATTGTTGCAAGTAAAGAATTTGTTGGAAATCAAAAATTTTCACTTCCGCCACCACGCTATACAGAAGCGTCACTTGTAAAAAAACTTGAAAGCGAAGGAATTGGTCGTCCGTCAACATATGCGCCGACTATTCAGACTATTCAGGATCGTGGTTATGTGGTTATAGAAAGCAAAAAATTGGTACCACTTGATATTGCATTTGTTGTAACGGATTATCTTGAAGCAGAATTTTCTCAAATGATGCAATATTCTTTTACGGCTGATGTGGAAGGTCAGTTTGATGCAATTGCCAACGGGAATCTTGCTTGGCAAAAAATGCTCTCAGATTTTTATAATCCTTTTCATGAAGCGGTAAATAATGCGCTCGGAACGGAATGAAAATTTTCTTGAGAAAGAATTCTTGGAAAAGATGAATCAACAGGAAAAACTATTTTGGTTCGCATGAGTCGATTTGGGCCAGTAATTCAGATTGGTGCGCCATCAGAATTGACAGAATGAGAAAAACCTCGTTATGCAAATCTCTGAATAGGAATGTCACTTGATACTATTACGCTTGAGGAAGCACTTGGATTATTTTCTTTTCCCAAAAATCTTTGAAATTATGAAGATAAGGAAGTGCTTGTGGCACAATGACGATTCGGTCCATATATCAAATTTGATGAAAAATATGTTTCTATTCCGCGAGGCGAAGATCCACATTCTGTGGATATTGATCGTGCTATAGAACTTATTGAAAACAAGCGTCGCGAAGATGCACCGCTTGGTCAATATGAAAACGAACCATACACTCGTGGAAAATGACGATTCGGTCCATATCTCAAATGGAAAAATCTCTATATTTCTATTCCGCGAGCTATCAATCCAGATGAGATTACTTCTGAACAAGCAGAAAAGCTTATTGCTGAAAAGGTTCAAAAAGAAGCAAATCGCTATATTCATAATTGGGAAGAGGAAAAAATCAGTGTTGAGAATGGGCGATATGGTGCGTATATAAAATTTGGAAAGAAAAATTTTTATTTAAAACGCGGTAGTGATAAGATTACCGATGCTGAAATTATTAAAAATCTCACATTAGATGATGTAAAAAGTATTATTCTCGAGCAGGATCCAGATGCTTTTGGAAAACCTAAAAAAACTGCAAAAAAATCTGAAAAATCAGAAGAAAAACCAAAGAAAACAACAAGAAAAAAGAAAACAGATGATGAAGAAATGTAGAAATTTTTTAAAAAAATCCCTCAAGAAATTGGGGATTTTTTTAAAATCAAGAAAGAAGTGCCTGGTGTTGTTATTGCCAAAAATTTGAAGTAAATGCTCATTATTTTGAATGAGAAGAATCTCTATTTTGTAAATGTTTTTTATAGAGTTGAAGTATTGGGTTCGTTTGAAATTCTTTCACTGCACACTGATCAGCATGCCAATCATTAAGTTGTTTTGATCATGGAAGTGATTGAGGATGTTCGGGTGTTTCATAATCTACAGGTTTTCCTGTGAGAATCCCGCCATGAATCGTATCACTATATGTTCCAAAGGAAGTTATGAGAGAATCTGCATGAATAATATTTTCTACCCATGGAAGGTGTTGTTCGTGTTTTTTAAGAATATGGTATTGTTGTGAAAAAGGTTTAACAAAGATGAAATTCATGTCTATTGAAAAAATTTTTTTTATTATATATTTCCTTAATTTCCCTACAAAATTTCAACTCGTCAAATACATTTGGGGGTATATATTTGACTTTAGAAAAAAATTTTATATAATGAAAATAATTTAAATATTCCTTATGACTAAAAAGAAAAAAGAAAAAGTTCTTTCTGCCGAAGAAATTCTCAAAAGAGAAGAAAAGAAATTAAAAAAAGCAGAAAAAAAACAACAAAAAGAACTTTTTCTTTTTTCTTTTTAGTCATAAGGAATATTTAAATTATTTTCATTATATAAAATTTTTTTCTAAA
>JBHBSX010000127.1:0-4261 GCA_041779175.1 Candidatus Altimarinota bacterium
ATTATTTATAAAAATTGATGAAAAAAAACAAAGTATAATTGGTGAAGAAAAAATATTTGCTATAGAAGAGGCTTTGCAGAATTTAAATAAAAATATACTATTAGAGATTACATCTGATGGATTTTTTGTTTACCGTGAAGACTTAAAAAATAAAGAGAATGTTGTGTTTTTGGATTTTATTGAAGAGGGGAAATTCTTTAAAAAAATTCTTATTGAAAATACTATTGCCTCAGAAGAAGATTATAAACAATTTTTCGCTTTAAAACAACTTAATATAGTGCAAGAAGAACAAAAAATTCCTAATAATGATGATATTGATAGAATGATTGCAAAGGTAGATAGAAATGATCCAAAACTACTTGAGGTGCTGTCCAAAATTGAAAAAATTAAAAAAAGTAGATAAAGAAATTTTATAAAATAATTATATATGTTTCAAATTAGATATATAAAATGAGTTAGAAATATTGATAATCATTAAGTAAAATAAAACCACCGATATATTTGGTGGTTTTATTTTCATTTTTCTTTTTTGCTTTTTGCAATCGCATTTTTGAAATGTTCTTTGTTTTTTTGATCTTTCAAAAAAATCTCAAGTTGCTTCTCAGCCGACCCTGCTATGCCTTTTTTAATAAGTTTTTTGATATCATTGAGTTCCATATTTTAAAAGAATTTATAAAGTAATTCTCTCGTGGCAATTTTTATTTTTGTAAAAAAATTTCACTTTTTATTAATATATTCGTCTTCAAGTATACTATAAAATTTTTGCAAGTCAAGTAAAAGTTGTTCACGATTGGTAAATTCTCATTTTTTGTATTCTATGCGATGCCTCTCACAAAAACTATAAATATTTTGCGTATCATAATCGATTTTGTATTCATAAATATTTTTTGCAAAAAGATTATAATGCTTTTCGGCAACCATAATTTCCACATTTTTAAAATCTTTTTTTATTTGAAAAATATTGCGAATGGATTCATAAAATCCGTCCACAAACACATCAATCGGAACATTGCGTTTTTTGTTGAGTTTGCGTAAAAAAGTATAATAAAACGAAAGTCGCGGTTCTTGAAAAATCAAGACAATAAGCGAATTTCGGCCGTATTTTTCACATTGTGCAAAATTCTGTTTAACCTTGTTATAATTGCGAAAAGTTCCGTCAAATACAAAATTGAGATTATTTTTGAAACAGAATTTGAGTATTTTGTCAGCTACGCGCACGCTTGCATTCTGATATTCTCGCGAATTTTCGCCATTATATCATCGAAAAAAATTGCGATACTGATCAATATCTATGATCACACAAGAATTTTTGAGTTCCGAGAGAATGGTGTCCAAGAATTCGGTTTTGCCCGCACCCGGCGCACCCGCAAGAAAAAGCGAAGAAATAGTATTTCCACCTTTGTTTTCGTATTTTGAGATATCGCCAAGATTCTTGATGAGATAATTTGCTAGTGCTTCAATTCCATCGTCATTATGAGCAAATTTTGGCATATTTTAAAAATTTTTAAAAAATATATTTTATTGTATATTTTTTTGATAGTTTTGCAAAAATTTTTAAAAAATATATAATAAATCCCTTGGCTTCAAGGGATTTATTATATAAAATTGAATTGTATAATGGAGCAATAGCAATAGCCAGCAAAGAAACACGAACCGCAATTATAGAGTTTATAGAAAATTATGATGCAGTAACGGAAAAGTGGGAAAAAATAAAAGCAGAAAAACAGGCAAATAATACTCGGATAAAAAGTGTACATATATAAAAATCTTATTTTTAAAGCAAAAAATTAATAATTATATTTTATTTATTCCTTGTTGGTACTCGAACCTACATAATACTACAAAATTTTACAAACTAACTCTCAAAGTATGTACTGAACCATTGTAATGAAATATTTTATAAAACAATATATAAAAATACACCCAAAAACATGACAAGATTGGGAAGATTGGCAGTTTGCTTGCACATATCAAAGGGAGTTTAAATATTAAAACCGCGCTACAAGAGAAATAAAAACAAAAATATATTGCCTTGCAGAATACATACAAAATCAAATAAAAGCACTTGCAGAAATAGAATGATGTAGATGCTCACATATCATAGTCTGTGCATAAGAAAAATAAAAACAAAAACTACAAAAGAATTTGCAAAAAATGATCATGCTTTTAGGTAATAAAAATATATGAAAAAATCAAAAATACTTCACATAAGGTAGATTATGTGAACCAATTGAAAAAAATAGTTTTCGCTTATTAAAGCTAAAATAAAGATATTAAAAAAATTACAAAAATACATTGTATTTGAATTTGTTAAGAAAGTACAACATATTGTATATAGACACAAAATTGAGAAAGTCCAAAAAATGCAATATTTTACTTTTTTATTTTAATTATTTTTAAAAAAATTTAATGGTAGAAAATGGTGGAAAATGAGGGGGTCCAAAACTACAAATACGAAGCAATAAAAAATATTGAAAATGGAGCAAAATGGAGCAAAAAGAAAAATGGGACCCAAAAATATTATTTTCTTTTAAAAAATCTTATAAAAAACCCTCATAATTGCAGTTTTAAAATAAATTATGATATAACACCCACAAAACATATAAAACCCCCGTAAAATGCAAATAAAACAATATTCTATAAAAATATATTGATTATATTAAAAATTCTGTATAATAATAAAAAACCAATTCACAGAATACACCGCCTAAAACCTTTATATTTTGCTTTTTCCCTATTGCTTTACTTGGCGGTGGGCAGTAGAGAAAAAGCAGAGTATAAGGGCTTTTTTTATTATTTTACACCGCCAAAAATGTATAATTTCCAAAATAAAAATATTTTCGCTTATATGCGACGATCGACAACACAAGATAGTCAAGCAAATAGCCTTTTTCAGCAATGAGAATTTATAGACACGATTATTAGTGATATAAATATAAACCCTGAACAAGTGCAAAGTTATATCGAAAGTGCGAGCGGATTTGAAAACAGAACACGAAAAGAGTGGCAAAAAATGCTTGCAGAAATTGACAAAAGCAAAGAACCAGTGATTTTATTGTGCAAGGATACGAGCAGATTATCACGAAACCAGCACGATAATTTGGAAATAACAGACCGCTTATATGGAGACGGGAGATTTTTCAAAAAACCAAAAATTGAAGCAATTTATTTTTTTGATTTTGATAAACTCGTAACAGCACGATGGGATAAAAATACAGATAAAGAACTCGTAACCCAAACCCTTGTAAATAATTATCTTTTTAGTGTGCGACAGAAAAAATTGAGTAGTGCGGGGACAATTGCAAAACTCAAAAAATGAGAATACCCATATGGGCTACCGCATGGATTGGAAAGGGTAAATAGAAAGGGGGGGCCATATAGTAGAAAGCGAAATAATACCGAAGTAACCGTATTGAGACAAACGGAAAAGATGCAATTTATAAAGCGAGCATTTGAAATGCGAGCAAATGGAAAAAGCCCAAAAGAAATTTGCTATTATTTGCGAAAATATGGAAAAATTAGCATTACAACGGCACATATAGGTGAATACCTTGCAAACCCTTTATATATCTGAAAACATATTTTAAATGATGTTGAATATTCTTTGAATTTTTGGGAAAAAGAACCACCGATTAGTAAAGAACTTTTTGAACGGGCAAATAAAATGAAAAATAATCGCCCTTGCTGATATGGACAAAAACAATATTTACACCTCGCACCTTGAAAATTTAAACACGAAGAAACGGGCAAAAAACTCACTTTATACCTTGCAAAATGAAAATATCCAACTTATGGGGTGGATTTTCGTGATGGAAATAAACGAACCAGTAAAAATATATCTGAAAAAGCTATTATAAAAGAGTTTTTGGATGAGCTTATTTTAGCAATTGATAATATATTTTCGCGAATAAACAGGATGTATGCAAAGGATATACAAAATGCATACACTGATTGTATATGTGATATTGTGTATAGGGAACATGAAAAAAGAAAAGATAAATTTTGTAAAATGCATGGATATACAATAGGACAATTGGAAGATGAAAATATTTTGAAAAAATTTCTTGAATGGAAAGAAAGAGAATATAAAAGCAACATGTCCTTATTTCAAGAAATGGATGATTTATATAAGCAATGATTGTTTTATATATTTGCACCTGAATTGAATTATAATAAATATAAAGACTTGAAATATGCTGAAAAGGATGAGGCTTTAAAGAAGTATATAAAGAAAGTAACTAAAAACTGTATTGCAAATAAG
>JBHBSX010000128.1:0-7383 GCA_041779175.1 Candidatus Altimarinota bacterium
CCCTTCAGCTGCAGGCTTTCCTTCATCTGGTTTCGCTGCAGGAGCCCCTTCAGTCGCGGAAACAGTGTTTTTAGGCAATTCAGAAAGTTGTTTTGCTATTTCATCATTAAGCTTAATTTTATCATTGATATACACTACTTTAAAGCCGTCAATCACTTTACGATCGGGTGGTAGTAGAGTAGCATCAATCTCTTTTGCTAGTGTTATGAGCTTGTTACGTGTTTCTTGTTCTAGATTTTTGTAGAACTTTTCCACTTCCGCCTTGCTTGCATCTGCAAGTTCTGAGAAGTTTCTACGGAGGATGCTATGAGTGATTCATTCTCCTTTTCTAATTTCCAATGTTTCCATAAATAAAATAAATAATTAGTAAAGCATACTTATGCTAACATATTTTTTTGAAATAGTCAAATAAATATCATAATTTTGTTATGTATTTTGCAATTCTTAAGATTAAAGAAAAAATTGAATATTTTTAGTAAAATACTCAATTTTTTTGAATAATGAAAACCCGAAAAACGAAAAATTTTATTTTTCAAAAATTTTTGCAAAATTTTTTCATTCCCATTTCTTTTTTGAAAATTTTTAAAAAATTTATATAATCAAACACATATTTTTTAAAAAATTTTATGTCAGAAAATCTCACAACAAATGAAGTCTACACACTTGCGGAACCAAATATTTTTTCAGAAATTGCCACAGAACTTTCACTTACAGAAAGCCAAATTCAGGTGGTAACGGAATTGGTGGCCGAAGGTGCGACCGTGCCATTTATCGCGCGTTATCGCAAAGAAAAAACGGGCAATCTCGACGAAGAACAAATTCGTGAAATTCTCAAACACCAAACTCGCATTGAGAATCTTTTTGATGCCAAAAAAACGGCAATAAACGGAATTGTAGAACTTGGCAAGATGACGGACGAACTTTTTGAAAATATTTCCAAAGCCAAAACTATCAAAGAAGTGGAAGATATTTACAAGCCATACAAAAGCAAAAAGAAGACAAAAGCGATGATTGCTATTGAAAATGGTTTTCAAATTATTGCTGATGAAATCAAGAAAAATCGTGAAATCTCGGCAGAAGATGAATTGCTCAAAGATTTTTTAAAAAATTTTTCATATGAAGAAATCATAGAATGAAGTCAAGAAATTATTGCCGCGGAAATCTCGGCAAATGCGGATTTGCGTGCGGATTTGCTCGAAACTCTCGGAAAATATGGGGAAATCACTTCCAAATACAAAACTGAAAAAATGCTTGAAAAGCTCAATGACAAGGACAAAGAGCAAATTCCAAAATTTGAATTGTACAATGATTTTACATCAAGAATTGCGTATTTGAAGCCATATCAAATCCTTGCCTTGAATCGTGGGGAAAATCTTGGAATTCTCAATATCAAAATTGAGAAAACCGACAAAACTTTTGAAGGAATTGGACTTCATTATGCCAGAATTTTGAAAAATTTTGCTATTACAAAAAACAAAGAAAAAAATATTTTTGAAAAAATTTTTATAAATTTTCCATTTGAAAATATGCTTCAAGATGCTTTCAAAATGTGATATGAAAAGCTTTTTGAATCGGTGGAAAATGAAATGAGATCCAATCTTTCGGAAGTGTGAGAAGATGATGCTATCAAAACTTTTCAAACAAATCTCGAAAAATTATTGCTCACAAAGCCAGAATATGGTAAAACAATTCTTGCAATTGATCCGGGTTATGCGGCCGGTTGTAAAATTGCTTTTCTCGATGAACTCGGGAATCCAAAGGATTTTACAAAAATTTTTCTTCACAAAGAAAAAGATGCGACCAAAATTCTTGAAAATTTTCTTGCAAAATATAATCCTGATGTGATCATTGTTGGGAATGGAACGGGAAACAAAGAAACTATTGAATTGCTTGCCAAAATCACTCAAAAAGAGATTTTTATAGTCAATGAATCGGGTGCGTCGGTGTATTCGGCTTCCAAAATCGCGGCTGAAGAATTTCCTGATTTGGATTCGCTTGATCGCGGGACGATTTCTCTCGGTCGTCGCTTTATTGATCCACTTTCTGAACTGGTGAAGGTTCCTGTGGCTTCGATTGGTGTGGGATTGTATCAGCACGATGTGCCAACCAAAAAACTCGAAGAACAGCTGGGGAATGTGGTGGAAGATGTGGTAAATGAGGTTGGGGTGAATGTAAATAATGCGTCAAGTTATGTGCTTGGGTATATTTCGGGAATTGACAAAAGGCTTGCCAAAAAGATTTTTAACAATCGTCCGTATGCGTCTCGTGCTGATCTCAAAAAGCAAATGACAGACAAAACTTATGAACAGGCAATTGGTTTTCTTCGCATTCCTGAAAGTGCGGAAAAATTGGACAATACGGATATTCATCCTGAGCAGTATGAGCTTGCAAAATTTTTGCTCGCATCTGATATCATTCTGAGCGAAGTCGAAGAATATAAGGATTTTTTTGAAAAAAATAAAGCAACAATTCTTTCAAAATATGCTGATGCCAATGCGGAAACTCTCGAATTTATCTTAAAAAGTTACAAAAATGCGGGAATTGAAAAACGAACCATTTCTACTCACAAAAAGGCAAATCTCGCGAAAAGTAATCAAGAAATCAAGGAAGGTGATATTGTCGACGGAATTGTCAAAAATGTGGTGGCTTTTGGGGCTTTTGTTGATATTGGTACCAAAAACGACGGACTCGTGCATATTTCGCAGATTTCGGACAAGGATTTTGTAAAGGATCCAAATGATTTTCTTGAAGTGGGGCAGGAAGTGAAGGTGAAGGTGGTGAGTATTGATGAGAAGAGTGGGAAGGTACAACTTTCTATGAAAAACTTGTAAAAAATTTATTTTGTAATTTATTTTTCATATGAATACTTATAATAGAGGCTCAGAATGGAGAAAATGGGATTTGCATATCCATACAAAAGGAACTAATAAAAATGATCAATTTAGTTCTGGTAACATGGAAATATTTCTTAAAGAATTTTTCAAAAAAGCTATTCTTGAAAATATTTCGGTTATTGGGGTTACTGATTATTTTTCAATAGATAGATATAAAGATGTGATAGAATATCAGAATAGTATTGAGAGTAAAAAAGATATTAATGGTAACAATATTTTTACTAATAATGAAATAGAATTTATAAAAAATATTTTTATCTTACCTAATGTAGAGCTTCGTATGTTGCCTGCTACTGATAGAGGGAGACTAATAAATATACATTTTATTTTCAATCCTGATTATGTTGAAAAATTAGATAATGATTTTTTCGCAGAATTAAAAAATCATGCTGGCTATAAAATGAATAAGCAGGGAATTATGGATTATGGAAGAACAATCAAACCTTCCATTACGGATGATAATATTGCTTATAGAGAAGGAATAGAAAAATTTGCATTAGATATAACGACTATAAAAAATTTACTAGACAAAAATACTCTTCTAAAAGAAAATTCAATAGTTATTGTAAGTAATTCAAATAGTGATGGAGCATCTGGACTACAAAAACATTATGATTTGTTTGAAAATGAAAACGGAGCATTAGATGGAGTTAGACAAACAATATATAAAATGTCAAATGCTATATTTTCTACAAATTCAAAAGATATAAAATTTTTCTTAGGTAGAAAATCAAGAGATATAGTAAACTATAATAATGATATTTATAAACAAGATGTTGAGGAGGTTATTCAAAAAGTAGGCTCTTTAAAACCTTGTATTGTGGGCTGTGATGCTCATAAAGAGGAAGATTTGTTTAAGCGTTTTACTTGGATAAAAGCCGACCCCACTTTTGAAGGCTTAAAGCAAATTATTTATGAACCCGAAGAAAGGGTAAGAATACAAGATGAAAAACCCGACTTCAAGGAAGATAAAGAAATTATCAGTAAAGTTAAATTCATTTCTCCTGCTAATAAGTTTAGCAATGAAGAGATTTATTTGAATCCTAACTTAAATGTAATAATAGGAGGAAAATCTTCTGGAAAATCGATTTTGTTATACTCTATCGCAAAAACTTTACTTGCAAAACAAAATGATGAGTTGTTACAAAAAGGAACAGAAGAGAGGTATAATTTAAAATCTATTGATCCTGACTTTGATTTTGAAATTACAACAAAGGCAGGTATTGTTCAAAAAATGTCAGATAGAGAAAAAGGTGATAATTCAGTAATCCCAAACATAAAATATATTCCGCAAAATGAATTGGTGAAATTGGCAGAACCTGAGTTAAATAGCAAAGGGGAATCCCTAAATAAATTAGTAAGACATCTTATTTGTGAAGATGCTGATTCAAAACAAAAATATGATAATATTTTTATTGAGAAAGTAAAAGAATACGATAAGGAAAGAGAGAATTTAATAGATGGGTATTTTGATTTGCTCAATGAGATTAAAACATTAGAAGAAGATTTAAAAACAAAATCCAATAAAGCAGTTTTAGAAATAAATATTAAAACAAACTCGGATAAAGTAGAAGAATTAAATAAAAAAGCTGGGTTAACAGATATGCAAATTCAGCAATATAAAATTATCCAAGAAAAACATTTGGAAAATCAGCAAAGAATGAACTTTTTTAAGGATGATTTTGATCAAACAAATATTTTCTTACAGGAGTTAAAAAATGAATTGGTTAGCTTACAAACTAAAAAAACAATTTTCTTACAAAGTATCAAGACAGAGATATTTATAGACTATTATCAAGATAAACTAAGTTTCATTGATGAGTCAATATCCCAAATCGAAAGTTTAATTAAAGAAATAGAACTTAATGAGAATAGTGAAGGGAAAAAATATTTTGCAAATGAAAATCTTTTCAAAAACGAGTTGGATATAATCAGTTCTGATAAGAAGAAGATTGAAAATGAAATGAAACCGTACCAACAGAATGAGGAAATTCAAAAACAAATAAGAATACTAAATGAATCTATTGCAAATGATAAAAAACTCTTGTCTGAAATAGATGTTCTCAATAAAAAAATCACGGAGGGAAATGAACTTTTAATCAAAATAAAAGATAATTTATTTCAATTGTACAAAAAATCTTTTGATGAATATATGAATATTATAGATTTATTAAAAGAAAGAACCATACAACTTGAAAAAGATGACTTACAAATAAAAGGGATAGCACAATTTAATTTCCCAAAGTTTCGTGATAATGTTTTAGATTTTACAGATGGCAGAAGTGCTTCAAATCTAAATTATGATATTCTAAAAAGAGATAAAACAAGAATTAGTGAATATGAGTATTCAGATTTGGAAAGCGAAATAAAAAAGATATTTGAAGATATTTTAAGTGGAGAGTATGTGGTGAATACGAGATATAGCCAACGAGAAATTATGAAAAAATTACTTGATGATTATTTTTATGACTATTGGGAAATCACTTATAAAAATGACAAACTTGGTGAAATGTCTACAGGTAAGGCAAGTTTTGTCATTTTGATGTTGATAGTAGGATTAAGTAAATCAAAATCCCCAATACTCATTGATCAACCAGAGGATAATTTGGACAATCGTTCTGTAAGTGAAAATATTATTTCTTATTTGAGAAGTAAGAAAATTGAACGACAAATAATACTGGTTACTCATAATGCAAATATCGTTGTAAATGCTGATACTGAAAATGTTATTGTTGCTAATCAAAAAGGTCAAAACAATAAAGACTCAACAAGTCCTTATAAATTCGATTATATTAATGGAGCAATAGAAAACACATTTGCTAAAATTGATACAGAAACAGACTTGTTAAAAAGTATGGGAATAAAAGAGCATATTGCTGATATTGTAGAAGGAGGAAAAGATGCTTTTAAAAATAGAGAGAAAAAATATTGATTTTAATTTAATAAGCATATTTAGCCTTTAATTTAAGAAAGTATAATTTTTATAATTTCATTACTTAACTACCCCCCCCCCCCATGAAAACCTTCCTCCCAATTTCCTTCCACCAAAACGAGTGGAAAAATTTCACAGACGCGAATATGTCTGTTGCCACGCATGCGCTTCACTACGGCATTGGTGCTTTCGGTGGTATGCGTGCGATTCCCAATTCTTCCAATCCTGATGAGATTATTCTTTTTCGTCTCTCGGATCATGCGAAGCGACTTGCTAATTCTGCCAAATTCCTCGGTTATGATCTCTCGGCTGACTATATTGCCAACAAAATTATAGAATTTGTTGCCAAGAACAAGCCAACCAAGCCGATTTATATTCGTCCGCTTATTTATACAAGCGACCTTGATATTTCGCCGCGACTTCACAATATTGAGTTTGATTTTCTTATTTATGGAATTGAACTCGGGGATTATCTCGCAAGTGGCGGGATTACTTGTACGATTTCGTCTTGGCAAAGGCAACAAGATGCGAGTTTTCCGCTTCGTGGCAAGATTACTGGTGCATATATCACAAGTGCACTTGCCAAAACTGAGGCTTATAATCGCGGTTTTGACGAGGCAATTCTTCTCAATTCTCACGGAAAAGTGAGTGAATGAAGTGCTATGAATATTTTTATTGTGCGAAATGGAATTCTCAAAACACCACCAGTAACCGAAGATATTCTCGAAGGAATCACTCGTGATAGTATCATAAAAATCGCGAAAAGTCTCGGTTATGAAGTGCAAGAAACTATTATTGACAAATCCGAACTTTTTATTGCTGATGAAGTATTTTTCACGGGAACAGCCGCCAAAGTTACACCAGTGCAAAAAATCGAGCAATACGAACTTCCTGATTCTCATCCTATTGCTGATGCAATCAAGGCAGAATTTGATGCTATTGCTTCCGGCAAAAGTGCGAATTTTCAAGAATGGACAACTTTTGTAAAAATTTAAAAAAATCTCAAAAATTTTTGAGATTTTTTATTTTATTCAAGGTTTTTTAGTGTCTTGCTTTTGGTGTTTGTTTGCTTTTTCTAAGATAAGAAGGAATGTAGTAAATATGAATTTTTAGAAAATTTTTTTAAAATACAAAGTATAAAATCTACTATAATAATTTCTCATAACCTGAAATATTTAAAAGAAAAAATGAATAACTTTAGACAAAATAAACTATATGGCTAGTGATTTTTACTGTAGTTTTTCAAAAATTTCTTTTTGTTTTAAAAGTTTTTTTGTTGCAATTTTATCGTAAAAATATCCTTGTTATTATTTTTATTTTTGATTTTTTCCAAATCTTGAATCACATTTTCTTGTAAAATCATTTGTTTTTTGTGAATTTCTGATTTGAATAAAACTCCAAATTTTGAATAGCATGCAACTATTCTGGTGTTTCATAATATTTTTGAAATAATCTTATAACTTTCTCATTCATTTTTTCTTGAAAATTTTTATAGATTTTTTTATTTCCATCAAGATTTTTTTGGTAATTGTGTAATGTTATTTATTGTGATAAAAG
>JBHBSX010000129.1:0-3026 GCA_041779175.1 Candidatus Altimarinota bacterium
TATCATTTTTTTAAGCGCTCTTGTGATAGGAAAATTTTTTATATTATTTTTTTAGAATTTTAAATAAATAATGAATATTGTGGTTATTAAAAGTTATAAATATAATGCTTGAATTTGGAGAAAATCCTTTGATTGGAGTTTTTTGAGTTTAAAAACCATTTAACTAAGAAAATTTTCAAATAATTCTTTTATTTGACTTTTTTATCATCTTGTGTATTATACAAAAATATTTTTTATTTTATGAATATTATTACTAATCAAAATTTTTCGCCAGAAAATTCTCATACTATTATTACATTGTCTGGTTTTGGTGCGCCAATCCTTTCACAAAACGTGAAAAATATTATGGATTTCGCTAATGAAAATCACAAAAATGTTGTTACTTTTGAAAAAAGAGGAATGGGAACTCATCCTCAGGAGTTTACTATTTCGGGAGTTTCGGAAGATATTGCCTATGCTATTGAGTATACTTTGAGTAAGTATCCTGGCACACGAATAACTCTCGTAACCAATAGTCTTACTACTCCTAGTTTTATGGATGCGTATTCATATCGTATTTCCCATGATATGCAACAAAAAATTTTTCAAATTATTTGCTTGTGTCCTGTTACTGATGTTTGTGCTACTTTTTCTAAAGTGACCTGAAAAAATCTAAAACAATGAACTGATAATGAGAGGTTATTGTGAGAGATTGGAAAAATGAAAAATACGCGAATTGATACAAATAAAATGAATCAAGAAATATATACATATAATCAGGATTTTTTTAGAGAATATCATAAAAATAATGCTGAAAAAACTTTGTATTGTATAAATGAGCAAGATACAATTATTACCCCTGAACAAATATTGATACTTCCTGATGCAAGAATCCAAAAAATGACAGATATTCCATGAGATAGCACGTATCATAGTATAGATGCAAAAGAAATACTACATCATTTATTGTAATTTATGAAATACGGAATTGCTTTTGGTGGTGGTGCTGCCAAGTGATACGCACATATTGGTGTGATCAAATATCTTGAAGAAAAAAAGATTAATATTGTTGAAGTTGCTGGAACTTCTATGGGGTCGCTTGTGGCGGCGCTTTTTGCCATGGGGAAAAATTCTTCTGAACTCACAGCCATTGCCAAAGAAGTGGATTATTCCAAGATGATTGATATGGATTGGAATTTTATGTTTCTCAAATGAGAAAAGATGAAATCTGTTCTTGAAAAATATCTTTGAAAAACACAATTCGAAGATTTGCCTATCAAACTCAAAGTAGTTGCCACCGATCTTGAAACTTGAGAAAGAAAGATTTTTGAATCTGGAAGCATACTTGACGCGGTTCGTGCGAGTGTGAGCCTTCCGATTTTGATTCAGCCATATGAAATTGATGGTCGAAAATATATTGACGGCGGCGTGAGTTGTAATCTTCCTGTTGATATTCTCTCAACTTATTACAAAATTGCTGTCAGCTTGCATAAGAAACGCTTTCTTCCTGACAAAATTGAAAAGAAAAAATTCCTTGGATTCGAACTTCCAGAATGATTAAGCAGTCTTAATTTTCAAATCGCCAACAAGGTTATAGAAAATATGATGGAACAGAATGAAAAGTGGTCGTATGTAATTGCAACAGGCAAAAAACAATATGTGGATTTTGATTTTGGGGATTTAGATAGTACGAGTTTTGAAAAAGTTGATGAATTTGTGGCTTTGTGATATGAAGCTGCAAAACACGATCTGGTATTTAAAAAAGAAGAATTTATCGATGCCATTCGTGAGAAATTAGGTGAAAAATTTTATTAAAAATTTTTTGAAAAATACTATACAAAAAGAATGAGAAATGCAAAAATATACATTTTACAAAAAATACAGAAATGATAAAAAAGCAGAAAAACAGAGAAGGCGCATAAAAATTTCAGAAGAAATAAGTAAAAGAAGAAAGCAGAGATGGGATGATGTGAGTGTAATGCGAGAAAATTTTTTGAAAAATACTATTATTGAGGAAGATTGTGCTATAATCGCCAATGATACTATTTTTATTTATGATTATATTGGAATGTTTGAATGATTATCGGTAAAAAAATTCATGAAATATGGATAAAAGTATATCAAAGCGCAAAAATAAGAAAATATATAACTCAAAGATATATAATGTATTTTTAAAAAACACCAAAATATTTTGGTGTTTTTTGTATGGTTAGGTTTTTAGGCAAAAAAATAGTGAATGAAAATTTTCATTCACTATTTTTCAAAAATATTTTTAAAAATACTGCTCAAAAAGATTATTGAGAATATTTTTTTAAAAAGCTTAAGTAGTGAACGGATTTAATCCGTTCACTACAATATTTTATAATTTTTTTTGTTAAAAACATAATTATCATAATAAATGAAAATTTTCATTTATTAATTTTTTAAAATGACCTCCTCCCCGCATTCCGCTTCGCTTCATACGGGGTTTCCTTTAGTAGCTTTTATGAAAATTCCAAATATCTTTGCTGTTTGGGAATATCTTCTTTTCATTGATTTTCTATATATCTTTGTATTATTTTTTCATTGAGTCAAATAGTGGAAGAAAAATATCCAACACTCCATATTCATTCACTTTTTAAATATATATTTCTTATGAATTTGAATTTCCTTTTCAGACGAAGACTGGTATAGGATTTTATTTTTTGTACTACTTCTGCAACAGAAAGATTGGGTGGTATAATTATTTGCATATGGATATGGTCTTCGTCTGAATTCCAAGAAATAATTTCAATAGTTGGATATTTTTCTTCTATATCATTAAATAGGATTTGAAGATATTCCCAAACATATATTTTAAGAAATTTTCTTCTCCATTTTGTTCACCATACAATATGATACTGATGTTGATATGTGGAATGATTTAAAGATAGAATTTTCATAAAGAGATTCGGAAAAAGTATATAATATTAAAGTTTCACAATAATATTATATACTTTTTCCTCAAAAGCACAATTCATCCCCGTATTCCGCTTCGCTTCATGCGGGGTTTCCTTGAAGGGTAAAAA
>JBHBSX010000130.1:0-7486 GCA_041779175.1 Candidatus Altimarinota bacterium
CAAAAGTATTGTTGTTATTTATGGTAAAAAATTTTTTTATCAATAAAATAGGAAAATTGAAGAATTGATCGCTTTTTTGTAGTTTTTTAATAATTTTTTGTCTTTCTTGAATATTTTTTGAAAGAAGTGTAATAATATCACTAAATAATAATGAAAAATGAGGAAGGTGTTTAGTTTCTTGTTTTGTTATTTGAAAGAAATCTTGTGATTTGTTATAAATGTATTTGAATTGATATAGATTTTTGTAGTACACGCCCATTGTTGCGTATATATGCGTAAAGTATACTTCGGACGCATGTATGAGCATTATAAAAGTTAGCAAAAATAACAAAAAAAGAATACCAGAAAATAGTTGAATAATTTGAAAAAAAGTAGCATGAGATAATATAGATATTATCAGTATTATAAAAGCAATAGTATAACAAAAAACAAGAATATTTTTTGTTCATTTTTTAGATATTTCGTGTATGGCCTTCCAATTGATTTCTGTATTTATTATTTCTTGAGGGGCTTTTATTTTGCTTAATTCAGAAGTTGTGAGACTTTTGGCGAGGTGAAAAATTTGTTCTTTTTGTGAAAGTGATCATGAATTATATAAATCTTCAAGTCTTTTTTCAATTTGATTTTCTTCTTGTTGATATTGTTGTAAAATGTGATCAAATGTCTCAATGGATTTTAATTCTTGAAGAATTTTTTGCTTTTTGTCGAGAGTCTCAAAATTATGTTCCCATGTATGAATTTTTTGTAATTCAGCTTCTAGTTCTTCTTTATAGCTGTATTTTGATTTTTCTTTTTGAATATATTTCCAGAAATATATAATTGTTGGGGAAAATACAATAACAGGAATCAATAAAGAGAGTGGAAAAGAAATTTTTAATACTGCTACACTTGCTACAGATATTATGAATATCATAGTGTTTGCTAGTATATAAAACCACGCAAAGGTGGG
Source organism: Candidatus Altimarinota bacterium (assembly GCA_041779175.1). GTDB lineage: Bacteria > Patescibacteriota > Gracilibacteria > BD1-5 > UBA2023 > GN02-873. The sequence continues at coordinate 950 of JBHBSX010000130.1, forward strand.
AATGTTTGATCTTTCAAACTTTGGTTTATGTTCAGAATTTTTTACAATCATTTTTAAAAATTTTTATAAAAAAATTATAACATAATTCCAAATTTTTTGCAAAAAATAAAAATCCACATTTTGCGGATTTTTATTTGTCAAATTGCATTTTAGTCCAGTGACAAACATTGAGTGGAAAAGATGATTGAAAAAAACAACGCTCACGAATGGATTTAAACTGATATGATTTGGTATCAATTCCGAGTTTTTTTGCGATTTTTACTGATAAATATTTCATTTTTCGATTTCCCTTGGAAAAATTTTCCAAAAAATCAATAATTCCATATTCACTCATATCAAGTTTTGTAAAAATAATTATCAAAAATTTTTCAAGATTTTTATAAGAAATTTTTCCAAAAGTTTTGACTGGAAGATTGAGAAGATAATTTCTGATATCAAAAGTGCTGTATGGATACGCCAAAATTCCAAATCTTTCTTCAATTCGTATAAAACTTTCCAGGGAATGAAATTTCAATAATTCCCAAATTAAAAAATTATAAAAATATCCTGCGAGTTTTTGATTTTGAATTTTTAAAGATTGTAACAAAAACGTGATTTGTCTGTCATTGGAGAAATTTTTTCATTGAGAAAGTGAGTTAAGATAATCATGAAAATATGAAATATACAGCTCATTTTTCTCAACAATTTCTACGAATTTTATAAAAATTTGTGTATTTCCAAAAATCGAAATTTGTTCTTTAGATAAAAATTGAAGAATTTCGTCAATTTTTTTAAAATTATTTTTTTCAAAAATTTCTCCACGATTTTTATCAATATTTTCAAGAATAAAACTAAAAAAATCATCGGTTTCATTTTCTTCAAAAATCTTTTTAGAGTAAACAAGAGAGAGGTAAAAACGCTTTTCTTTGGAGAGATTTTGAAGTGAATTGAAGGCAAGAAAATTGATATTATTGTGATTGTATTTATCAGCAAAACGATTGATAAAATTACAAAAATCATCAAAATCCATATTCATCAAGGCTTCAAAAATCTTTTCTGATCATAATCTTCGCAAATATGCCATTTCTTCAATATGCGCTTGAGTGAAAACACCATGAGTTTGTGTAATTTGAAAAAAGAGATTATAACCTTCGGTAAGGGAAAAATCAAATTTTTCAAATAAATCTTGTGGACGAGAAGAAATGAGAGTTTGTATGAATTCTGGACGAGTTTTTGAAAGATTTTTTATAATATTTTTATACCAAGTTTTGTGATTCTTGAGCAAAAGATTGTGTTGAAAATCATTCTGAAAATGCTCTACAAGTCTCAATTGTAGAGTGGGATGAAGTTTTGATTCGTCAATTTGTGAAATTTTTTCAAGAATATGCTTATTTTGTAAAAGTTTATTTCCATTGAATCGCAAGAAATCTGTAATATAAGCATTTTCTTCTGAAAGATTTTCAAAATTAGTAAAAATAAATTCCAATGAATCAAGAATTTTTGGATGCACATAATTCCATCGACGAATTGATTCTTCAGCATATTCTATGGCAATATGAAAATATTTTGGACTTTTATGAATCGCTGAAAGAACCTCATGAAGAGCTTCTTGTTGTTCAATATTTTGTTCAATCCAAACAGAAATGTCTCTTCCATTATGATGAGAAGAATTTAAAATATCACTTAGTGGTTTTTCTATCATCTGACAATAACAAAATTTTATGCATTATAGCATAAAATTATAATTTGTAAAGTCAATATTTGACAAATTTATATAAGTATTTATAAAATTTTTCAAAAATAAAAACTCGAATATTACGAGTTTTTATTTTCTGTGTTTTTCTTGAGAATAATTGCAAGACTCATCAAGCCAATCAGTGATATAATTGCTGTAAAAATCACAATATTTGAAGAATTATTTCAAGAAGTTTCAAATAATTGCATTCCTGTATTCTTGTATTCCTCATCATTTTCGCCTGCAAATCGCAATTTAAAACCAATTTCATCTTCACCAAAATGAAGTGAAAAGAAAAAATTATCTATAAGTTTTTGATTTTCTTGTAGTAATGTTTTAAGAATTTTTGGTGATTTTTCTTGTAATAATGGGCTTGAATAATCATTAATTATGATTTCTTCACGCGCACCGTTTTCTTCATAATAGAATTTATAATTTTCTTCAAAAATTTTTATATTTCCTAATTCATAAAGAAAAGTTGCATTTGGATTTTTTGATTTTTCTTGTCCAAAATTGATAATTGCTTGTTTTAGATATTGTGCAAAAGGATAGCCTATTTGTTCGAGTGTTTCCTCGGAATTATTGATCAGTTTTTGAAGTTTTTCTTTCAAGAATTTTTCCTGAAAATACAGGGCAAAAAATGTATGTGATTCTATTTCTGGGAGATGAAATTCATGAAAATTGATATTTGACGAATCAAGAAGTTTTTTGATATCACTTTCAGAAAGAGATATAATAATATATTTTTCATTTTCTGAAATATAGAGATTATTAAACATAAAACCCAGACTCGAATGATAAATAGTGTGAGTATTATATGTTTCTGGATTTATGAAAATATTTTCCAAATCCGAGGAATTATTTTTAATAGTTTCTATTGAAAAATCTTTATTTTTTCCAATGATAAGGTTCAATCCATAATCTGTCTCATTTTCCATTCCTGAAACCACCACGGCAACTTCACCATTAAGTACATCAGAAAGCGAATTGATTCACAATTCTTTTGTTATTTCTTGTGTTTCTTGTGGGAATTTTTCTTTGATTTTTTCTATATCCAACGCAAGAACAAGACTCAAGAATCCTTTGTATGTGTTTGTATCTTCGAGAAAAGCAATATGTGATTTGGTTGAATTTTTAAAAATATTTTCAAACAATTCCAAACTTGTCCCACCAAAAGACGGTGCTGGCGTCATAAAAAAATCAATATCAAATCCATCGCCATATTTATTGATAATAAGCCCCATAGGATCAAGTGTTGTTGACCAAATTGCTGAATATCATTCTCGCATAAAAATATAAGCATTGATTTCATTTTGCGTATATACATCAATTTTTTGATTTTTGATTATGGCTTTGTGATTTGAAGAAATTTCAAAATTATTGATAATTTCAGGATTATCGATAATTTCTTCAATAACTTCAATACTTTCTGGATACTTATTAAAAGCGAGATAATGCGCGTCAAGATGATTTTGTAAAATATTTTGATAAAATTGATTAAGAGTATTTCGCTGAATGCTGATAAAATTTTCAAATTTTAAAATATTTTCAAAAAACTTGTCGCCTACAAATACAAAAACATCATTGATTTCTTCGGATTTTTTCTGCCAAACATAGAGAAAATCTGAAGAATTTTTCAAAAATTTTTCAGAAGAAGTATTGATAATTTCTTGATTGAAACTGCTTGAATTTCCAAAAATTTTAAAATCATTAAAAGAATGTGATGAATTTTTAAAATTTTTTGCATCATCAGAATGTGTGATAACAGCAAATTCTGGAACAATAAAATCTGAATTTTTTAGCACAATAACAAATTCTTTTGAGAATTTTTTTGAAATATTTTCTATGCTTTCATTAAAAAATTTTTCAAAAAATTCTGTGATTTTTGGTGTGATATTGATACCAAATTTTTGTGCAACAATACTTGAACTTGGCTCAAGCATTGCAAAAAAATTATCAGGATTATTAACATAAATCACTAAAGTATCGTTTGGAAGGGAAGTGAGAATTTCAGGAATGGTTGTATTTTTGCTTGAGTCAAGGAGAGAAGAATAGTCTTTTGATATAAAATTATACTCATCGCCGAGATAGTTTTTGATATAATTCTCTGCTTCTTCAGCGTTGTATGTTTCTTTTTTATATGAAATAGTAAAATCATTATTTGTCACATTGTAGTCAATAATATTTCTAAATTTTTCGATTTTTACTTCTTTTCATCCATTAAAAACGCTATCTGACCAGAATTCATCTGGAGTTGGAAGATAATTTTTATAGCTATCGTCCTCATAACAAGAATCATAATTATTAGTAGTATTGCTTTCAAAATTCTCAATTGTGAGACATTTATTTCTTGCCATAGTCTCAACTTTTTTCTTTAATAACTCACGAATATCGATACTACTGGAAGTATTTGTTTGATAAAAACTTCTTAGGAAAATATCTTGAATTAGAGAAGAATTAAAAGAATATGATTCAAGTGGTCTCGGGATCAGATCTATAATGGTATCTTTTGTTTCTGGTTTTTGATATTCTGTGCGAAAAGTTTTTTGAAAAAAATCCGCATGAGTATCATAATTTTTGTCCACAATAAAACGAATTGTCAAGGCATCAGTTTCGGTATAAAATGGATTTGGACATAAGATTCCACTATTGATACAATTGTAACTATATGAATTGCTTGTATCGCTAATAGTGTGAAATTTGGTGTCAAGAATATGTTTGAGTTTTGTAAAATCTTCTCATTTTGGAAGAATATCACTGATACTGATGGGGTTATTTGTAGTTGGATTAAAAAATTCCAATGCAAAAATCGGTGAAATATTTGCAAAAATTACTGCAAAAACAAGAAAAATACTTGTGCAAAATTTTTTCATAAAAATAAGTTAAAGTATAAAAATTATAAGAATTCTTATATGAAAATCAAGAAATTTTTTAAAAAATCCCCTCTCCTATGAGGAGAGGGGAAGATGTGCGAAAGTCGAGCGTAGCGAGACGAAAGCACATCAGGGGTGAGGTGAATTATATCTTTTCAACTCGCCATTTTCCGTCTTTTTCGTCAATCATCTTGTATCATTCTACAGTGATTTCATCGCGGATTTTGTCAGCTTCTGCCCAGTTTTTGAGTGATTTGGCAAGCATTCTGGCTTCTGCGAGTTTAACAATATTTTCAGGAATATTGTCGTTTTCTTCAAGAAGTGAAAAATTATAAATATTGAGCACTTCATTCCAAGATTCCATTAGTCCAATAAGTGCCTTTTTTTCTTCAAGAGAAAAGGCTTCATCATCGATTCCTGAGTTAATCCAAGAATGCATTTCAAATACAACAGTTAGAGCTTCCGGTGTTGAAAAATCATCTTCCAAAAATGCTACAAAATCCTGCATAAGACCCTGAAGATTCTCACGAAATTCGCGAGTAATATCGTGGAATTTGAGTTTTCATCGTGCGGTTCTCTCGGTATTTTCTTCCACATCAGAAAGATATCTTCCAAGACGTTTCATCATCTCATCTATACCCCGTATAGTATTTATAGCTGCTACAAATCTTTCATCTGTAAAGTTAAAATTCTCACGATAATTATTATGAAGTCCCATAAGACGCATTGCACGACAAATAATTTTTTCATCATATTTGTCGCTGAATTTGTTTATAATATCGCGAAGTGTATAAAAATTTCCAGCGGATTTTGACATTTTTTTGTTGTCAACGAGCAAGTGTCCGCCATGAAGCCAGTATTTAGCAAATTGTTTACCAGTAAAGGCTTCCGTTTGAGCGACTTCATTCTGGTGATGAGGAAAAAGATTATCAATTCCGCCCATATGAATATCAATTTGTTCACCAAAAAATTTGAAGTTACAAGCTGAGCATTCTATATGCCATCCTGGTCGTCATTTTAGTGAAAATGTCGTTCTTCAAGTTCAGTTTTCCGCCCCTTCGCTCGCCGTATATCATACGACTTGCTGTGGTGCTCAAACTTCACTTGAATTACTTCCATTTTGACTAAAATGAGTAATATTTTTATTTGGCACAGAAAGTTCAATTTCCCAAAAATTATCCCCATCAGCCGTCTCATCATATGCTTTCCAAAGCGCAAAATCAGCGATTTGGTCTTTTTCATATTCATCATTATTGATTCGCACACTCGAAATCATTCCTTTGAAATCAAGATTTGCGAGCTTGCCATAATTCTTGAATTTTTCCACGCGATAATACACACTTCCATCGTCCGCAATATAGGCATAATCCTTATCTATAAGCCCCTGAATCATTGTTACCATTTCAGGAATAAGTCCAGAAATGGGCGCAACCGTATCAGCGCGAGCAATTCCGAGTCTATCCAAATCCGCGAGAAATTCTTTGGTATAGAATTCAGTAAATTCTTTGAGAGATTTTCAAGATTTTTGACTATCACGAATCGTTTTGTCATCAATATCGGTCACATTCATCACGGTTTGCACTTTATAACCGAGAAAACGAAGTGTTCGCACGACAATATCTTCAAACAAATACGCACGCAGATTGCCGATATGCGCATAATTATACGGCGTTGGTCCACAATAATATACCTTAACAAGGTCTTGACGAAGCGGTTTGAATCGTTCTTTTTCGCGAGTCAGCGAGTTATAAAGTTCGAGTGACATAGTTTTATAATTAAATTTTTGGTATTATAATAATTTTTTTCAAAAAATCACGAGAATTTTTTATTTTATTTTCAAATTTATTTCCAAAATATTTTTTTCAGGATTTTTTTCATTTTCTTTGAGAATTTTTTTAAAAAATTTTTCAGGATTTTTGCAAATTTCCTGAATAAATCTTCATTTTATTG
>JBHBSX010000131.1:0-10682 GCA_041779175.1 Candidatus Altimarinota bacterium
AACAAGATTAACCTTTTCTTTGAACCATCTTATAAAATTCGAGAACATCACCAACATCAAGAGCCACATCACCCTTAAACTTAATACCACATTCTTCTCCTTCAAGAACTTCCACTACATCAAGCGGACCTTTTTTGAGACCAATAAGCTCACCAGAACCAGCCTTATGATCACCACGAATCACACGAACTTTGGCACGAGGTTCAATACGACCAAGATTCACACCAAGACCAACCGTCATAATTCCATCAGTTTTGCCGCCATGATGGAAAATTGCTTTCACTTTGGCAGTTCCAAGCTCTTGTTCTTCCATCTTGAGATCCACCATACCAGTAATAATCGCTTCTACCTTTTCAAGTACATGATAAATTACCTTTTTGTCAATGAATTCAATTTTTGATTGAGCAAGAGCGGATTTTGCTTGTGCAATAACATTAACATTATAAGCAATCAAAAGAGCTTGAGAAGTACCAGCCATCATTACATCAGATTGATTAACATCACCTACCGCTGCATGAATAAATGTCACTTGTGTTTCTGGTGTTGAAAGCTTGGAAAGTGCTGCCTTGAGAGCTTCAAGAGAACCACCAGAATCAGTTTTCAAAACGATTTTGAGTTGTTTGAGAGCACCAGACTTCAAGCGAGACATCAGCATATTGAGCGACGCTCCTTCAAAGGCATGAATGGATTTAGAGTTTTTAGCAAGTAGAAATTCTTTTGCACGTGCTGTTGCGAGTTCTGCTGATGAAACCACTTGCAATATATCTCCACCAACCACAACCTCTGAAAGTCCTGTAATCTGAACTGGAACAGACGGACCAGCAACTTCAATGTTTTTTCATTTATAATCCTTAAGTGTACGAACTTTTCCGCTTGCACCAGCACAAACAATATGATCACCTTTACGAATAGATCCTGTATTGATAAGAATTGTCGCTACAGAACCGAGCTTTGGATCAAGACTTGCCTCAATCACCGTGGCAATAGCACTTCGATCAGGATTTGCTTTGAGTTCAAGGATTTCAGCCTGGAGCAAAATCATTTCAAGAAGATTGTCCATTCCAAGGCCAGTATGAGCCGAAACTGGCACTAATTCCACATCCCCGCCCCAATCTGCTGGTTGAATTCCTTGTTCTGCCATTTGTCCACGAACCAGATCAAGATTTGCACCTGGCTTGTCCATTTTGTTAGCTGCAACAATAATTGGAACCCCTGCTTCACGAGCATGATTAATAGACTCAATGGTTTGTGGTTTCATACCCTCATCAGCCGCGATAACAATCACTGCAATATCTGTGAGTTTTGCACCACGAGCACGCATGATTGTAAAAGCCTCATGACCTGGAGTATCAAGAAATGTAATTTTTTGTCCGTTTTTTTCTACTTGATATGCACCAATTTTTTGGGTAATTCCACCTGCTTCTCCGCTTGCAACTGAAGACTTGCGAATATAATCAAGAATAGAAGTTTTACCATGATCCACATGCCCCATCACAGAAATAATCGGTGAACGAACCACAAGATTTTCGTCATCCTCCTCACCGATAAGAGCTGTTATATCTCCATCCATCAAATCCGAAACTGAAACTTCTTCTGAAATCTCACGAATAATTTTAATTCCAAAAGTTTCACCAATAAGGAATGATGTGTCAAAATCAATGGACGCATTAAGTGTTACTAAAACTCCATTTTTCATGAGTTCTCCGATAATCTTAGCAACTGGAATACCAATTTTATCAGAAAATTCTTTTACAGTAATCATTTCTGGAATTGCCACTTCTTGACCCGTCTTATCAGTTAGAACTTGTGAAATATTTTCAAGATTTTTTTCTTCTTTTTTCTTTCCACCTGTTTTTTTACTACGACGGAACATTCCAGCTTCATTTTCTTTGTTTTTTCTACTTTCTTCATAATTCTTCTTTCCTTTTTTCTTTCCTGTTCCATCTTTTACTGGTGTAGAATATCCAATATCACGTTGGAACATTGGCTTAGAGTCATCACGCAATCTTTTTTCTGAAGAATTATTTCCAGAATTATTCTGATTTTTTTGAGAATTATTTTGACGATTTTGATTATTTTTATTATTTCCAGAATTATTCCCCTGATTATGAGGACGATTATTTTGATTATTCTGATTTTTCTGTCCATTATGGTTTTTATTTCCAGAATTATTTTTCTGTCCATTTCCAGAATTTTGATTATTCTGATTATTGCGACGATTGTTTTTTCTTGCCTCGCGACGTTCTTCTTCTGGAGTTTTCATTACTGGACGATTTTCCAAAGGCTTAAAAGCTGTAGCGGTAGCAAAAGAAATAACACCCTTCTTTTCTTCTTTTTGTTCAGAAGTTGTATTATTTGCTTGTTTTGCCATTACAGAACGGAGCAAATCCTGACTTGCATGTTCACGTTCCACAAGACGAGCCTTAGGAGCTTCTTCTTTTTTCTTTTCTGCTGGTTTTTTTGTAGATTTTTTTTCATCAGAAGAAATAACCTGATTATTTGTATTATCAGATTTTGAGATTTTTTTCGAGACAATTTTTGGCTTCTTTTCTGTATTTTCAGAAATTTTTTCATCTGTACTTTCACTCATCTTTTCCTTTTTTATTACAGGTTTCTTGAGCTTGAGTGGTTTCTTTTTGGTTTCATCTTTTGTTTGAGATGCAGCTTCCGTTTTTTCTGGAAGATTTGCATAATAATCATCTTGAAGTGTATCTTTTTTTGGAGCCATTGAACAAAGGTTACCGTGTGAGAGATTCATAACTTCTCTATAATAAAAATCCCGTTTTTATAAAAAATTTTTTAAAAAACGAATTTTTAAACGCACACAAAAATATTTCAGATATAATATACAAAATTTTTCATTTGTCAAAGGTTTTGCGGATTTTATTTATGTTTTTTAATAATTTTTTGCAAATTTTTATCATATATATAATTAATTATCTCACCACTTGATAACAATTCTATAAATTCGTCAATTACATCCATAGAGACTATAAACCATTCTTCAGGTTTATGAATAATACCATTATTGTCTGTTACTATAAAATCAAGACAAACATTCGCAAAAAATTTGTGTATAAGTTTTTCAATTTCAATAGGATTAACACCACTAACCTCATACTTTGCTTCGATTTTGACTGGTGACATCAAATAAGTTGGCTCTTTTTCTGCATTTTTGATTCTATCTTCCACAGAAGTTGTCGAAAATCCAATTTTATAAAGATTTTTAATATCAATAATTCTCGTATCAGATGATAAACTAGAAAGCACATAAATATATCAATCTATGTTTTCTTTTACATTCTCATCATTTACCACTACCATTTTTCATTTTTGTGCACCCCTCTGTCATCACCACATTGCTTTACCAAGCGATCTATGAAGCATCCTTGATTGTGTTCCATTTTCAAAAATAACTAAAGTTCTTCTATTAATTTTTCCACTATTACCCCGAACTCATTCTTCAATTTTTGCAATATAAAACATCACTCCATTCAACACACCAAAAGCTCATTCTAAAAGATTTTGCTCTTTATAATCAATTAATACATATTCACCCCTTTCTAGTTTGCGATGACAATCATAAAATTTTCACTCAAATTCATCAAAATTCTTACAAGGCACTCTTTGTGCAACAAGATCTGCTTTTGCTCTCTCTGACACATATCCATCCACATGCTTCAATTCAAAAATATCTTCTTCATCTTCTATATTATTTTCTAAAAATTTTTCATCATTTAATTCTGGTAAAAGTCAAAATCTATCATATGGTCTGAGATAATCGATAAGCTGTGGATTTTTTGAAACTCATTCCAGTCGTTTGTATAATTTGCGTTCAAAAATATCAGTTAATTCTGGCTTTCTTTGATTCTGTTCAAAAAAATCATTAATTTCTTCAAATTCTTCAATTATTCTATCATCTATTGTTTTGACTGGTGTTTTTGGTTTTTGTAATAAATATTCTAAGAAAAATACATCCTGAAAAACATCCTCTATACTAAATTTGTGACTCATATTCTTTTTTTCGATTATTAAGATAAATAATAGCTTCGGCCATTCTTTTTTCGTTTTGATCATGTGAATCATAATCAGGAAGCCTACCGTGTTCTTTATTAAATTCTTTAATTTTTACAAACCATTCTATTGCTTCTTCATCTGTCATCTTGATTTTTGACATATCTATAGCTTGTTTGATTCTTCCAAGCATCGGTGCAGTGAAAGATTTTGAAAGAATTTCAAAAGCATTATAAAATGGATTTATAGAACGAATAAGATCAATATTCAGATCCTCAATATTTACAAATTTATTTGCCATTTTGATAAATTTTTCTCATCATTCCTCTTTGATATCTGCTTTTTTAATAGAAATATCTACCAAATAATAATCAGCTACAATTTGCACTTCTTCTTCTGAGATATCAGGATATTTTTCTGCAATAATTTGTGGAATTAAAGTTTTGTTTATAATCTCTGTATCCTATTCCTGCTGCACTTGCTTGTAGTATTTTTTCATTTTGCAAAATCGCTGCACTCAATTCGCGTATATCATCTTCGATAATCTCAGCTGTTCGTGTGGTATGTTCCTTAAGACCACGAATACCAATAGCCCCTGGTTCACGAATCAATTCGCCCTCATTATCAAACTTTGGCGTAAATTTGAAATTTGGTGCCAAAACTTGCTCCATAAGAAGTGACGCAGCAATAGCTTTGAGCATATTATTAACACTAATATTCACCTCGGATTGCTCAGTTTTGTTCATATCCGGCGAAGAAAGCAAATTAGTAAATTGCGCATGAGTCTTGCCCTCACTATCACGAGTAGCACGACCAATGATCTGAATAATTTCTGTAAGAGACGCTCTATATCCAACAGTGAGCGCATGTTCACAAAAAGGCCAATCAAATCACTCTTTTGCCATTCCTAGTGCAATAATAATATCCATATCTTCAGGATTTTTGATATTTCGCAAATATTTCAAAATTTTTTCTCTTTCATCTCGACCACTATCTCATCTGTCTGTCACGAGATCTGCAACTTTGAGTATCTTACCATCAGTTTCTCGCTTTACATAAATAATTCCATTTTCATCAGTATACTCATAATGCCCAATTATATCTATAATTCTTTCTACTTCATTATATTTATCCTTAGTAGATTCACCCGAATTCACACTTGGAATATGAATAATAGTCTTTTTGTTTGTATCAAGAATTTCTCGCAATCCCCTAAAATAAGCTCCATTATAAAAATGATAACCAATTCCTAATGATTTGAGATATTTATATCCATTGAGTTGCTCATAATAATTGTATGAGATATGTTTGAATTTACGTTCATCATCTTGATGTAAAACAGGAACAGCATCTCAGCGAAAATAAGTTCCCGTCATGGCCATAATATGTGCCGAAGATTTGGCAATAAGTCTGCGGACCACATTTCCCAAGCCACTACCATCGCTTGCTGATGCATGATGAAATTCGTCAATAGCCACCAAAATATTATCAAAATCTGAAGGTTTCAATTCTGCAAATGCATTTCTCAAAGTTGCATGAGGACAAATCAATACCTTTTCAGAATTTTGCAAAAATTTTTGAAAAATTTGTTTTTTGCTTTCAGTACTTATCTCACCATCATCTACACAAAGGTTGTACTCTGGATTAATTTCCCAATCTGCAAAAAATCCAAATTTTCTCAATGGAGTCGAAGCAAAAGATGCGCCAATAGATTTTTCTGGAACAGCGATAATAGTTTTGCGAATATTTTGGTGATACATTTTGTCAAGTGCTATAAACATAAGTGCTCGAGATTTTCCTGATGCTGGTGGTGATTTGAGGAGTATATACTGCTCGTTTCTATACTTATATGCACGACTTTGCATTTCTCGCATTCACATAGCATTGAATTCTTGGCTTTTTCCTGTTTGATCATAGGTTACATCTATAATATTTTGCATAAAAATTTTTTAAAAAATTAAATTTTTCATTTTTCTTCCTCAGCAATCATGCGAGAATACAAATCAAACAAATGCACCAATCTCTCTTCATTAGTTTCAAATGGCGTGTCTCGATAACAACTTTCTACGAACAAATCAAGTGCATGATGTGCTTGTCGCAAGTCATCTGGCATAGTATCAGGATCATAGAGATCTGCCAAAGTGCGACCAATGTGTTCTGCTCGAATATCAAGAATATCTATAATCAAATCTTCTAATTGTTTTTTCTGAGTTTCAGAAATATGTGGAAAAGGGAAAGTATTATAACATAATTTGGCAGAATAGCGATAATCTGTTTTTAATTTTCCACCTACTACATCCACCCAAATCATATGCATTTTTGAATGCAGAACACCGAGAAGCCAGATTTGGGCGCTAGCAATAATTAAACAAGTATTTAATGTTTTAAGATTTTTATCAAAAAATCACATTGGAATATACTCTCTATTTTCAGAAGTTGTGGTTGGAATTAATATAAAATCCTGATCTCATGGCTGTGTTATTTGAGCAAATAAATGTGGGATATTTGCAAGTTGTGGTCTAGATGACTCTTGCCTAATTTTTCGAATTTTTTCAATCCTATCATTAATCAATGGAAATCGCCTTAACTCTTCTAAATTTACTCATTCTAACCATAAACAAAACCGCTTCCCTCAGTTTAAGAATTCTTGAGATGATATCAATTCTTTAAAAAATTTTTTAGATCATGGCTCTTTATTTATAAAATCCTCTTTCTCATATTCAGAAAATAATAAATAGCCATTATCTGCTGGCATATTACCAAAATTCATTTTAGGAAAGTTGGAAATCGGATAATTTTGACTATCAACAATAATATTATCAAAGTCTAATAAATAAGCATTTATATTTTTTGCAAGTTTTTTATTCCCCTTACTATCAAATAAAAATTTTGGCTTATTAGAAATATTTCTCAATCCTACAATAATTACTGTTACTCAGGCATTTTTCTTAGCATTATTGGACCATTTAAAAGAGGTATAAGCAAAATCAATCTCTACATTCAAATCAAAAATTCTTTTCCATAGTAAACTCACAAGAAGTCATTGGCAAATAGAATTAGTAGAAACAAATGCACATTTGATATTATAATCCAGAATATATTGTGCTCATTTATAAAACCAAATTGATACATAATCAAGGCTTTTGTAATCCTTTTTGAATATATGTTTCAAATCTTCTTTTTGTTCATTATTTTGATTTCTACTTCACAAATATGGTGGATTTCCTACTATATAAATTTCGTCTCATTGATTTCGTGGACATACTTCATCCCAATCTATTGTCGCTGCATTGGCACAAAAAATAACCCCAGTCTCACGAAGTGGTAATGGCTCAGATGCTCTACGAATTCGCTCAGTAAACTTTATATCCATTTGATGTTTGGCAAGATATAGAGATAATTTTGCTGTTTGTGCAGCAAAATCACTGATTTCTATACCATAAAATTGATTCAATTCTATACTTGACCCAGCAACAATACTTGGCGTTGATTCTAATAATTCTATTTCAATATCTCGTAATGCCTTATAAATAATAATCAGAAAATTCCCACTTCCACACGCAGGATCAAAAAATTTTATTTTTCTCATTCTCATAATCAAGGCTTCTGTTTTGGCCTTATTTCATTTTGCCTTCTCAGCTTCTTCTCTCAATTCATCCAAAAATAATGGCTTAATAAGTTTCATTATATTTTCTACGCTGGTATAATGCGCCCCAAGATTTCATCTTTCCTTGGGATCCATCACGCCTTGTAGCATAGAACCAAAAATATCTGGATTAATTTCCGCCCAATTGAGTTTTCCTAACTCTGATAGGATTTTGCGAGATTTGGCATTAAATCGTGGAATTTCTGTATTTTCTTGAAACAATTTTCCATTCACATATGGAAAATTTTGCAAAAAATTTGGCAAATCAGATCTTCTTTCATTTTCTTTTTGATCTAATAATTGAAATAATTCTGCAAGCCTAATATGTACATCTTCGCCCGATTCTGCTGTATGTGTCGCAATAAAATTAGTAAATTGATTGTCTTCAAAAATATTTGTATCTTCTGCAAAATAACAAAACAAAATACGAGACAAGAATTGATTCATGGCATGTCTGTCAAAACCTTGTCCATTGTAATGTACAATTTCATCAAAAAGTTCCGCCAATCTCTCAGCCGCACGGCGGTCTGCAATTCATTCATTCTGCACCGAAATTGTTTCTACACCAATAAGCGGCAAGAAAATTTCATAATTTTTGGGTAATTCACTGAGTGCAAAAGACTGCTGATTGCCTGTTTTTATATCCGCAACAGCAATAGCCTCAAAATTAGTCACGAAAAAAATCCGAGGCCGAGCCTTGGCTGTAATAAACTCATTTTTAAAATCTTGTAACCCCTTATATAAATCCGTCTGAAGATAACGAAAACCTATACGTTTATTAATAATAAAGTCTCTCTCTCTCTCTCTCTGAATTTTCAACTACTACATCTTTTCTAAGTTTTGTGATTGTGGATTTTGGTATTTCGCAGGCTTGCAAGAAATCAAAAATAAATTCTTTTTGATTAAAATTGTCAACAATTTTTTTGAAAGCTATTTTGTAGATTTTGGGTCATAGTAAGATTTTAAAAAAATATGCATATATTATAATAATTTTTTAAATTTTTGCAAAAAACTGAAAAATTTCCCCAAAAATAAATCCCTCACAATTGAGGGATTTATTTTATGCAGATTTATTTTTCTTTCTTTCATTTTCTGTGAGCCATTTTTTGCGAAGACGAAGAGACAAAGGTGTTACTTCTACATATTCATCTTCACCGATATAATCAATACAATCTTCAAGCGTCATCTTACGAATTGGTGTGAGACGAATAGCCTCATCAGCACCAGACGCACGCATATTTGTAAGTTGCTTGTTCTTTGTTGGATTTACTACAAGATCAGAACCCTTGAGGTGTTCCCCAACAATCATACCTTCATACACTTCTGTACCCGGTTCGATCAGAATAGGACCACGATCTTCAAGATTCCAAAGAGAGAATGCCATAGCCGTACCATTGAATCCAGAAATCATAGAACCAACATCACGCTTGTCAATTGGACCTCTATAATCATCATAACGATCAAATGACGAATACACAATTCCTTCGCCCTTAGTTTCAATAGTAAAGCGAGAACGGAAGCCAAGGAGTCCACGAGTTGGAACTTCGAATTCCATATTCGTAATTCCATTTTCTGTGAGCATATTTTTTACAATTCCCTTACGTTTTCCAAGCATTTCAAAAATCGTTCCACTTGTTTCTTCTGGCACCCACATTACTACATTTTCAATTGGTTCTTGTTTCACACCATTAACTTCATGAAAAATCACTTGTGGTGAACCTACTTGAAGTTCAAATCCTTCACGACGCATTGTTTCTACAAGCACAGAAAGGTGCAATTCCCCACGACCTGAAACCTTATACGAATTTCCATCAGAATTTTCAAAGTCGATTTTGAGACCCACATTCATTTCTGTTTCTTTTTCGAGACGATCACGAATCTGGCGAGAAGTTACGAATTTCCCTTCTTTCCCTGCAAAAGGCGAATCATTCACAAGGAATTCCATAGTCAGAGTTGGCTCATCAATAGTAATTGCTGGCATTGGATCAGCCTTTGGATCAGCAACCACCGTTTCACCCACATAAATATCTGGAATACCCGCAATAGTAATAATATCACCCGCTTCCCCTTCTTGAACTTCGATTTTTTTGAGACCAAGAGAAGTATAGATTTTTGAAATTTTTCCTGTACGGCGAGCACCATCATTACCGATAATTGTCACCGATTCACCAACTTTTACTTTTCCTTCGTATACACGACCAATACCCATACGACCTACATAATTGTCATATGCAAGGTTGGCAATTTGCATTTTAAATGGTTTTGTTGTATCATTTGGCGCTTCAGCAACTTTTTCGAGAATAGTATCAAAAAGTGGATAAATATTGCTTGAATCTTCGCTCAAATCCTTTTTGGCAATACCATCACGAGCAATAGCATAGATAATACGACCATCGGTGATATCAAGCTGTTCATCAGTAGCACCAAGCTGAACAAAAAGATCAAAAAGCATATCAATCACTTCATCTGGACGAGCCGTCGGTTTGTCGATTTTGTTGATAACTACAAGTGGTTTGAGTCCGAGTTCAAGAGCCTTTTTGAGAACGAATTTTGTCTGTGGCATTGGCCCTTCATACGCATCAACTACAAGACAAACAGAGTCTACCATACGAAGAACTCGTTCTACTTCCGAACCAAAATCCGCATGCCCTGGGGTGTCCACAATATTGATTTTTACATCTTTATAAGTTACCGCCGTGTTCTTGGCATAAATCGTGATTCCGCGTTCCTTTTCTTGATCATTGGAATCCATAATTCCTGTTCCCACATCTTCGTTTTCACGAAAAGTTCCAGACTGTTTCAAAAGTGCGTCCACGAGTGTTGTCTTTCCGTGATCTACATGGGCAATAATCGCAATATTTCGATATGCTGTCATAATAAAAAAAATTTAAAAAATTTTGGATTTATTTTTCGAGAATTTTATAAAAAATTTTTAAAAAATTTTCGCCTCAAAAAGCCAAAAATCCAAAACTCAAAAATAAAAATAAGTCAAAAAATGACTTTAAACCGCAATTATTATATA
>JBHBSX010000132.1:0-7899 GCA_041779175.1 Candidatus Altimarinota bacterium
AAACCCATTCATATATCAACTGTTATTACACATAATATTTCTATAAAAAACATCGTACAACTACATCTTGATTTATCTAATTTTCATATAGCTGAACAGAAATTAATTTTTCTCATGAACTTTTCAAGAAGAGAAATTCAAGCATCGCAAAATAAAATCCCTGAACTCAAAATATCAAAACCTGGTAACTCCTCTCTCGAAAACATCATTCATTACAAAAGAAAATTTTTAAAAATTTATAAAATTCTTAAGGCCTTAGATAAAAAAATACCAATCAACATAGAGCCGATTAGTATTTTTACACAAAAAAATATTACTTGTAAGCAACTAACATCACAATACCGAATTAATGAAAATGGAAATATTATTATATGCGAATTCATAGAAAACCATTTTTGAAATCTAAAAAGTTTAAATTTTGAACAAGCCATTACTAATCCAGAATATATTAAGTTAAAAAAGAATATTTTACAAAATTTTCCTTTAGATATTTGTAAAAGTTGTTGCAAGCAGTGCATAAAAAAACAGGAATAACTCCTGTTTTTTTAAAAATTATTATATTTCTTAAAAAATAATAACTGCAATAATATGATAATTACTTTTGAATTTTCATACCAAATAGAATCATCAATTATTTTATCCAGAGAGGTCAAAAATTCATCTGAATAATATTTATCTAAAAATTCCCTATTCTCCTTGACCAACAAAAGAATTTTATCTTTATTTGCCTGTATTGATGAAGTGTATTTAAGTACTGTTCCTGAGTGTAATTGCGTAATCACATTCATTCAAACAAGATCCCTAAAAATATCTCGAATAATAAATTTCTTTTCCATGGTATAAGGATTTAAAAGAAATTCATCTGGAATATTCAATGCGAGAACCTTTTTAATAACCTCTTTACTACCGAATGGGTTATAGTGATATAATCCATTCTTTTTATAAGGCATATTATATGGATTATATCTGTTTGCAAGACTAGTTGAAATAATAAATAATATTTGTTTTTTAAGATCTGTTAAATCTAAGTTTATAGAATTCATAGAGTCTTCAAAATATTGTTTTGCAATTTTTTGAAGATCAGATAATAAAACATCACCGTAGTATTCCCCATATTTAACAAAAAAATTACTAGGATTATTCTCAATCTTATTAAGAACATATTTTAGATAAAATTTATTCATTCCGAGTGTCTTAAGAAGAAACCCTTTATCAATCAATTTCTCAGCAAATATTTTTTCCATATAAGAATTTCGAAATAGATCCATTCCAGCAAAAAGATAATCAAGTCCAAAACCAGAAAACACAATCTGACAATCTTCTTTAATATAATTAGCAAGAATATGATTCATTATTAAGCTATCTTCACCCTCCAAATCATATCATGACTGATATATATCATCAAAAATTTGAAATAAATCATTATCTAAATCAATAATTATCTCTTTATGAATAGTTCCAAAATATTTAGATATATCTTGAGCCTTCTGTAAATGAGAATCGTTAGCATGATAAGCTAAAGTATAAGTATAAAAAGAGGAGCTTGGAAAAAACTTCTTTAAAAAATATAACAATAAAGTCGAATCTAGACCACCAGAAAGAAGTACAGCTACATTAGTACCATCTTTTATATTATACGATTGAATTTCTTGTTCAAAAATATCAATTAGCTCTTTTTTGTATTGAGCAAATTCTAGCCTCTTTTTATTATATGAAATATCATTTAATTCATCAAGAGAAATAACATTATTATTTGGTCATACAGTATATGCCAAAAAATTTATAATAGATTCTTTATTGTACATACAAAAGTTAGTTAATAGTTTTAGTAATAAATTTTTTAAAATCCTCTTGCACAGCCCATTCCTGCAATATTCAATTTAATGATTCTCTTATATAAAGAGGATCCGAATATTGTAACATATAATATTTTATAAATAAATCACGCACATCTACATCTTTTTGGAGAATTTTCTTACAACGAAGAAAGCTCATAATCGTTATAGAATTTTCACAATTTCATTGCTTTATGGATTGAACGGATGAATACATCTCTTTAGCAAATTGCTCAACTTCACCAAATGCAATATACGCTTGTATGAAAGAAGATTCATTATCTCAAGCTTGTTGCAATTTTTTACATAAATCATGCGTACTGATATCTGAAATTTGCTCACAAATCGAAAGGTTATTATTTTTTATCGAATCTAAAATATAATACTCATAAAAAGCAGTACTTGTTCCATATGTTTCTATGCGGGGCACCTCTTCCAAAAAATCACCATTTTTCGTGGTTGTAAGACGGTTTATTGTTTCTTCTTTTGAAAACATACTATTATTTTGATCTTCTTGTTGATCAAGATTATTATATACACGATTATCAGTATTATATGAGCCTGACTCACTTGTTGTACTACTTTTACCAAAATATAAAAAAGATAAAACAATGATTATGATTATAAAAATTACATTAAGCATTGCTGCCAATCCTGGTTTATTCATAAGAAAAAATATTAAAAAGTATATCAGTAGTAAAAATTGAAACTAAAATTATGGTCAAAAAAGTATCGCGTATTTACAAGATTCTCATAACTATCCGTGTTTCAAAAATAATTAGGATGACTCAAGTTTATATTATAGTAAATTCTTCATTTATTTTCTTGTACATATATTTCACGATTTCTTATAAGACAAGTAAAATTACGCACACTTTCATTTTCTGAAAAAATAACTGGTAAAGAAATAATATCAACATTATTTGAAAGTTTCTTGCGATAATATTCAAAAAGTTTCATGTTTTCTTTTTGAATTATTGTAAGATATTTCATTTTAAGCAACAATACAATTGCATCAAATACACCCAAATTCGCTGGAGTTCTTCCTGATAGTAATGCATTAGGAAAATACTTATCAGGGAAAATATTTTTTTCCACCTCCCAAATTATATCTTGATTTTTTGTAAAAAGAATCCCACCATTTCATAACGTTCAGAAATTTTTTGAAACATGAGCACTAAAAATACCAATATCTCAAATTGTTCATAAAAATTTCTCTCAAAACTTCCCACTAAACGCATGTGAAGCATCTTCTAATACATAAATATTCTTTCTTTGTGCAACATTCATAATCTCAGTCATATTACAAGCATATCCATATAAATGCACAGGGATAATAACTTTCGTTTTTCATGAAATTTTTTTTCACAAATCAATAACATCCAGTGTGAAATTTTTTAAATTAATATCACAAAACACAGGAATTGCTCCAATATTTGTAACTGCAATCGCTGTAGCAGCATAGGTATTTGCTGGCAAAATAACTTCATCTCCCTTTGCAACTCATAAACTCAACAATCATAACTGAAGGGCTGTAGTTCCTGAATTTAATAATTTCACATATCCTCATCATAAGTACTTTGCAATTTCTTGCTGTACAATTTCAATATATTTATTTGGATTTTTTAAAATTTCTATATAATGAGTATCCACAAAACGAATATAGTCTCATTTAATGAGCTCGTTAATGTGTTCTGTTGTATAAAACGTCATTATGCCAAATATTATTATAAATAATTATTGCAATCAAAAATGTAGTTATTGTTTTGCCAATAAAAACATGGAGCAAACTCTTCAAAAAAATATGAATTTATTCACCTTTTTAAAAATTTTAAAATTTTTAAAATCTCAAAATGATACAAATGTTCGAATCCTTGGTGGCGAACCACTACTTTCACCTCATATAAAAAATTTTTTACAAATATCCGTGAAATGATGATTTAAAATTATCATTTTTTCAAATATAAATATTCCAACCCAACGATTTCAAGAAATTTTTAAACATTTCTCTAAAAAAGACAATATTAGAATCAATTGTAACATCAATGATTGGAATTTTTATAACCCTCAAGAACTAGAGAATATTTCTTGTAATATGAGATTTGCAAAAACACAAGGAATAGAATTAATACTTTGATATAATATTACTAATCCTAATACGGATTTTAATTTTCATATCAATCTTGCGCGAAAACATAATATAAAAACAATAAACCTTAAAATCACTAACACTAGTATATGAGAACAACAAATAATCAATAATACTGATAGAAAATTATGACAATTTTTATTTAATATAATTAAACAATATCATACTGAATTTCAATTTAGCATTTCATGCTGATTACCTAAAAATATTTTTACAAATGATGAAATTATTTATTTAAAAAAATATACAAATATTACTTTGCGTTTTTGATGTAGTGCAAATGACTGAAAATTTGATTTTAATACCGATGGAAGAATATTTAAATGTTTTCCTCTTGAATCTATTTTTCATAAAGAAGAATTTAAAAAATATCACATCAACAACCTACTCTCATGAGACTTAAAAATCTCCACAATAAAACATGAATTTAGAAAATTACATAGTAATTGAGAATGTAGCGCTCATTTTTTTAAGCAGAGCAATAACTAATAATTATCATGGGAACTATGCCCATTACTATGAGTATGTATTGTTTGCGACATATTTACACCTGGAGTCCGACTCATATGCCCATTTACCACACCACTCACATGAGAACACGTAGCATTTGAAACCGTTACCACCTGATTTCCATTAATTGCTGGTAAAGCAGGGCTATAGTGACTCCAAGCATTATTAGAATGTGCCGCCTCTACTGTCTCCACACCCCCAGCCAAAATTGCAGCTCCAGCCGCCAATCCGAGGGCATCCTTTTTTGTAATTTCCCCAGATTCATCTGTAAGGAAATTTTTAATTTGCTTTTTCAGCTTTGGAAAAATTTTCTTTTTTTGTTCCATAATAATTTTTTAAAAAATATTTATTTACCAATCCACGACAAAAGAATTTTCTTGTCTTCAGGATTACGAAGTTTTTCAAAAATATAATCTAAAATTGCAGTTTGCAATTTCATTTTTTCATCAAGCAACATTCCTTGATACAAACTTCCAGTTGTTTTAAAATTATGAAGCACATCTACACCAATATACGGCTTATAAACATGTTCATTATATCATGGAAGTCCATCTAGAGTTGACGCCTGAATAACTGTTTTTGTTACAGGATTATCAATTATCTTTCGGTAAGTTTCTTCTGGATTATCTGTTATGGTTGTCAAATAAAAATCTTCAATTCCCATTCGGCCGAGCATGCGACCTTCATCAGAAGTATACACTTTTCCATTATACATATACGCAATTCCGCCAACCACCAATCCTGCTGGACTACGGATATCCATAAATGCTGGATCTATGGCATTAAAAATCTTCATCAAATACACTGAGGTAATACTCTCCCTAAAAGTCTTTCCAGACTTATTGATCTCCAAAATATAATCCAAAGATTTTTTATAAAAATCTATCCACTCTTCTGGTTCATAAGCCAATTGCTTGAGACTTGCGGCCGCAAAACCATAAGGATTGAGCCAACGAAGAAAAATCCCATCCAATCCCAAATCCACATAAGTATCAATAATTTCTTTATATTTTGGAAGTGTCTCCTTGGTTACTGTCAATAGTGCACCAATCTTTCCCATTCCACGCTTTTGCTTTTCTTCATCAATTCGTTTCATCCAATACGTCACTTTTTCAAAACTATTATCTTCTGTCCAGGTTCGATTTGAATTGTGTGTGATTTCATCTCCATCAAGACTTGTACAAATATCTACACCATTATCCAAAAGCCATTTCAACTTTTCTTCTGTCATGAGTGTCAGATTGGAAACAACAACAAATTTTACTTCTTTTTTAAAATGTTCAGCCTTGAGTTTTGCATAGCTGACAATAAACTGAAGAATTGGATAATTCACAAGTGCTTCCCCACCCTGAAATTCTATAGTAAAACTCGGAGAATTAGTATAAAAAATCGTATCAACTACTTTTCGTGCTGTTTCCTCATCCATATCCATATCTTTTGCAGACATTGGAGCTACAGCTGCGTGACAATACTTACATTTATGATTACAGCGAAGTGTTGGCACCACCATGTGAAGCGTTGGACCCGTTCCTACAAAATGATTTTTCAAAGCAACACTTCCTGTCATTTTCGCTTCATAATCATCAGTTTTTATAAATCCTTTTGCAAGCAAATCATCATATTTTTCCAATTTTTCTACATTTCCAGAGATAAAATCTTCAAATTCTTCAACGCTCAAAAACTCATATTTTCCCGCATCATTGGTAATAATATAAGCATTTTCATCAAATTTTTTAAATCGAAAAAATCAGATTTTCGCAGTATTTGCGGATTGTATTTTTTCTAAATTAAGCATTTTTAAAATTTTATTGATTAAATAATCCAATATAATAATTCATCAATTCCCCAAAAACCTCATCAATTTCCTCTTCTGTTTCTCATTCTATGACAAGAGTATTATTTTGAAAAAATATTTTTGCTACTTCTTCAAAATCTGAAATAGCATTTTTTAAAATATTTTCATCATAAATCTCATTTTCTATGGTGAAAGTTTTATTCATAATTTATAAAATTTTTAAATATTTTTAAAAAATTTTCACAAAAAGTAATTATTTTTTAAAATTTTCTTTTGCCTTTTGAACCGCATCCAGATTGAGTTTTGGTTTTTTTGGTTCATTAAAAGATTCGGCCTCGATCTCCGCAAGAATGCGTTCAATTTCTTCTTCATCAATTTTAAGATCTGGATCATTTTCGATTTCTGCAAGAATTTCATCAATATCCTTATCAAAATCAATTTCATTTTGAGAAGAATTGTAACCTTCTTCAGTATTGAAAGAAACAAAATTTTCTGAATCAATAGGACCATTTATTGCTTTAGTAACAATAGTTTCACGAATCACTTTATTGTCTTTTTCAAGCTTGTCACGAAGATACGTTTCGAGCAAAACATCAGAAAAATCTTCAATAATTTTTTCAAGATTTTCACTATTTTCTGTGCGTTTTGTGAGTTGCAAGATAAGATTTTTATTTTCATCCAATCGAAAGAAAAAATATCCACGATCAAGAAAATTAAAAGCCGCCTTCAAAACAATATCTTTTGCAAAGATATTTGTATCAATAAGCAGCTCGATATGATTACCATCAGTAGAAATGTTTAAAAATTTTTGCATAAATTTTTGTAAAAAGTACACTCGGATTATAAGATTTTTTCCTAAAAATGCAAATTTTTTATGTGTTTTCCACAGATATTCTTTTCAATTCTTTTTTCTCGTGTTTCTGGCTTTTTGACTGATTCCGTATAATACATAATTTTCTTTTGTAGAGAATATGATTTTTGCAAAAATTTTTCGCAAATTTCAGGATTTTTTTGAAAAAATTCTTGCACATCAATTGGGATTTCCACGTGCCTTTCTTCTGTATCTTCGGTGATTTCTACACTCATTTCATCGCCAAAATTTTTTCACAATTTTTCCCTGATTTCACGCGTAATACCAAGAATATGGCAATCAGTTTTCATTTTTACTAGACTTCATCTATACACAATAGCATTATCAAAAATTGCTTGCACTTTAATTCTTTATTTTTTGTGAAAAATTTTTTCCACATCAAAAGGCAATTCTATGAAACCCGCATTCATATTTTCATTCTGAATAATTTTTGCTGTAAAAGTAATCATAAAAATAATAAAAAAATTCTCAAAAAGAGAATTTGATTGAGTTGTATATATGGTGCCCAGGGCGGGACTTGAACCCGCACGTCCGTGAAGACAGGGGATTTTGAGTCCCCCGTGTCTACCATTCCACCACCTGGGCAAAAAAGTTATGTGATTTTTTTGAAATATTTCCCGTGCACCACTCTCGTGTGTCGTTTTGCTTCATTATCACTCGCAAATCTCGCACTCGGTAGTATGGCTACAATGTGTCGTTTGCTTTCGCAAACTCGCATTTCCGCACATCTACCATTCCA